>JAGQPV010000140.1 GCA_020426545.1 Planctomycetaceae bacterium | reverse complement strand
TCTGGCCTCCGTACCGCCAGACCAGCAATCCAGTATGGCGGTCCGGTGGCAGCATGCAAAGGCAGCCGTGTTCGACTGGGGTGCCCGGCCAGCGGTCCGGCGGGCAAAGCACCGCGTAAATTCTCTACTCGACCTGAACCAGCACTTCGACTTCGCCTTCGGTATTGAAGCGGCCAATTACTGTTTCGCAGGGCGTGTGCAGCCCCAGTACCGCGCGGGCGACTTCGCCGCGGGTCAGGCTGCGATAGCACAGAATCTGATGATTACCGAGCCGCAGTCGGCAGCCGGCCGCATCAACCGATCGCAGCAGACGGTTGTTTTCGGTGACGGTCAGCCGCGACCAGTCGGCGAGACTTTTCCGCCGCCGGGGTTCCCAGTCGATCACCAGTGGAGCATACATGCCGCCCTGTTCCGCAAGGTGGAATGACAGCTGGCTGTCATTTTCGACCGTCAGGCCGCCGGCTGTGCTGTAAAGGCGGTCATCCGGCAGCAGAGGAGGAAAGACCCTGGCCCGCTGCTTTCTGCCGTCGAGCAGTCTGATTTCCCTGGTTTCGGTCTCGGGCACCGCCTGCAGCTCCTGCAGGCCCGGCAGGCGGGAACGGTAATCAATATGGGCGAGGTCGGTCCCAGAGACGCAGTCCGCCAGGACGAGGAACCGCTCCGTGCGGGACAGGAAAATCTGCCGTTCAATCCGCAGGCCATGTTCGAATTTCTGCTGCAGTTCCAGAAAATCGCCATCGCGATCCGAGAACCAGCAGGAACATTCCCAGCGGGAGGCGGATTCGACAGGTTCTCCCGCCAGTGACAGTTCCAGCTCCCACTGGCCGCGGAACAGGGGAACGCCCGCGAGACTGAGGTCCAGCTGGGGCTGCTCACCTCCCCAGCTGACGGCCAGCAGATCGGCACCCGCAGTCCAGTCCGACCGCAGGCAGGCCACACTGGCCCAGTCGGACTGAGTGGCCGGAAAAGGGGGCAGAAACTTCTGCCGGGTGACCGGGGGGCTTCCCTTGCCGCTGCTGTGGCTTCTGCTCGATTTCGATTTTGACGGTTGTGCCGCGTCCTGCAGCAGGTGCCTGACGGATTTGATCAGCCCGCCCGGCCGGGAACTGCCTTTCCACCCGAGCGCTCTGGCCCCGGCCTGAAGAATCAGTACTTCGTCGGTCAGCGGATCGTCGTCGTCGTCCTCCGCCGTCCGGCCCTCTTCGCTGTCGTTCTCCGGCGGCAGGTCCTCCTGTGTGTCGGCGGTGCGGGACATGTCGCCCGTCTGGTTCTGTTCGCTGTGCGAGAACTCCGCCCCGCTGGCCAGGTGTCCGTCCGACCGCAGCAGGCGGGCCGCGAACAGCAGCAGGGCTGAGAATCGCTCGGTGCTGTCCTCGTCGAGCGGTTCGAGACCGGCATCCCGCAGGCGGGCAAACGGACGAATACAGGAAGCCAGCCAGGCATGCAGCTGCGGCAGCAGGGAGGCGGCGGGGGTACCGTCGGTATCGGTGCCCAGTTCCAGCATCTGCAGAATGGTCTGCCGGCCGGAATCCGCCAGTCCTTCGGCAGCCGACAGATCGGCCAGCAGATGGCCCAGCAGCAGCCGCAGTTCTCCGGCAACCAGCAGTTCCAGCGGCCGGGGAGCGTTCTGCTGCTCGATTTCGTCTGTGGTGCCTCCGGCGGCGGGAAGTTCCGGCGGAAGCTCCGTCAGCACGATGCCGGTTACCGTCAGCACCTGCCAGATATCGGTCAGAACAACCGGTGGCAGCTCGTGGCCCGCGTCACAGCACAGGTCGATCAGCAGCAGGGCGGTCAGCCAGGCCGTGGCCTGTTCATCGGCAAAACCGGGGCCGGAGGACGGGGTGTTCCCGCTGGATGCAATCTGTTCCACCGCGGAAGCCAGTGCCGCCCGCAGAGAGGCTTCTTCGGGAGCTTCCGCCGTGGCGGCCCAGGAGCGTACCAGGTTCAGCAGTTCCACCGGCCGTGCCGCCACCGGGATCAACGGTACCGACCACAACGACCAGCCCCGTCGAGACCGTTTGCGGGAGGTCTGTTTCTGCAGCAGGCCGCGTTTGCTCAGCTGCTTCTTCAGTTTGTGCCCGAACAGTTCGGTATCTCCGGCAGCCGCAGCAGTACACATGCCGGCGGAAGCGGAGGGAACCCAGTCGAGACCGGCCAGGAATTCACCCGCAGGAAGCTGAAGTCCGCGCCAGCGGCGTGTCCGGGTCTGGCGGCGGGTCGCAGCGGGCGAAGTGGAGAGTTCTGTCATGAGAATCGGTCGAACCTGCGGTGTCACACGGGGGAGCTGCCGCCCGGCCCTGCGGACGGGGCAGCCATGGTAGATATCCAGCCGGCGCGAAATCTCCGGCAGCAGCGCATGGTCGGAACCGGCAACTGGCGGAAGTATTGTGTCACAGGATTGCGTAAGATGGAACGAACTTGAGGGTGGTCCAGGATTCCCCGGGCTGATCTCGGGGAATCTCGAACAGAACGGGCTCGAAGCGAACAGGCTCGAACCGAACGGCAGCGTGAGCAGAGTGACCTGTAGCCAGAACTGGGCGGGTTCCGTCCCGGGGGCAGTTCGTACCGGAAAGAGTGCCACAGGCGATGGATGCATTTCTTAATCCAGGGATGCTGCTGGGGCTGGCCGGGCTGACGCTGCCGGTGTTTGCGCATCTGCTCAGCCGGCGGAAGTACGATGTCGTCGAGTGGGGGGCCATGCAGTTCCTCGAGCTGGGCCGCGAAACCCGACGCCGGTTCCGGCTGGAACAGCTGCTGCTTCTGCTGCTACGGATGGGGTTGATCCTGCTGGTCGTGTTTGCTCTGTCCCGTCCGTGGATCTCAAGCCGGCTGGCCGCCTCCTGGGCACCCGGCAGAAGCCGCGATGTGGTCATCATCATCGATGGCTCCAGCAGCATGAGCTGGGAAGGGCGGGCCGAGAACCCGCATGCCCGTGCCGTGCAGTGGGCGCACGACCTGCTGGATGAACTGCAGCCAGGCGACAGCGTGGCGTTGCTGGAAGCCAGGGATCTGGTACGTCCCGTGGTCATCGGTCTGACCCGCGACCACGATGCCGTTCGCGAAGCCCTGGACCAGCTTCCTCCACCGGGTGGCTCCAGTCGGCTGACGGACGCCGTAACCCGGGCCGCGGGGCTGCTGCGTGCAGGCGAGCACCTCGTGCGGGATGTGGTCATTCTGACGGACCTGCAGGCCGGGCCATGGCAGTCCGGGCGAACTGATCTCTGGCGGGCGATCGACGAGCAGCTGGCGGCTGCTCCGGTCAAACCCGGGTTGTGGGTGGCCGACGTGGCACAACGGACGGTCGATCAACCGATCAACTTCAGTGCGGGGCCGATCGAGCTGTCCCGCGAACGCTCGGTGCCGGGCTTTCCCGTTCGTCTGCGATCCAAAGTGCAGGCCAGCGGGATCGTAACGACGGTCTATAGGAAAGTGTTTATGGAAATTGACGGCCAGCGGCTCGATGACCGCACCCTGACCGTGCGGCTGGATCCGGCTGCCGGCGAGATGACGGAAGTAGCCATCGACTTCGAGTACCGTTTCACCTCGCCTGGTTCCCACCTGGCCAGCATTGTGCTGGAAGCCGACGACTTTCCGGCGGACGATCAGTCCCATACGGCGATTTCCGTGGCGGATTCGATTCCGGTGCTGCTGGTCGACGGGGCCGCGTCGCTCGACCCGGCACTGAGCGAGACCTATTTCGCGCAGAAAGCACTGTCGCCGGAACTGAACCCCATGCCGCTGGTGCGGGCCCGCAGCATTCTGCCGGGAGAACTTTCGAAAGAGCTGCTGGCACAGTGTGAAGTTGTGGTGCTGGCCAATGTGGCTCGCCTGAGTGACGTTCAGATTCAGTTGCTGCAGGGATTTGTGAGCGAGGGGGGTGGCCTGCTGGTGACGGCTGGAGACCAGAGCAGCGACGAATTCTATGCGGCCTGGCAGATGCCTGATCAGCAGCCCATGCTGCCGGCCCGACTGGTTTCCGTGCAGCGGGGGCAGGCTGACCCAGGGCAGAGCGAACCGGGGCCGAACGACGGGGATCCGGCAGAGCGCGATCCGGCCGGGGAAAGCGCCCGGGGCGTTCATATCGCCAGCGACAGCCTGGAACTCCCGTGGCTGCGTCCGTTTCGCAGTGAGAACGGGGGCGAACTGGCGCTGGTGCGGTTTACCAGTTGGTGGAACCTCGAGCTGATCACTGGAAAAGGCGGCCAGAAACCTTCGGGGCCGCCCGCAGCGGGGGGAACGAATGCGATTCCCCCAGCCGCCGGGCAGGTGCCCCCGGGGCAACCCGTTGCCGGCAGTGGCGGAGAACTGGAAGTAGACGCGCCGGACGGGAAGAACACGCCGGTCGTGGTGATGCGACTGGAAACAGGAGACCCGCTGCTGGTAATGCAGCGGCGGGGGAAAGGTCAGGTGGCCCTGCTGGCCTGTCCGCTGGATGCCGACTGGAGCACCCTGCCAGCCCGCACGGATTTCGTTCCGCTGCTGCACGAGCTGATGTTTCAGCTGGCCCCCGGTGGCACGGGCCGGAATGTGGAGGCCGGCGGAACACTGGTGGCGGAAGTTCCCCGCGGCTTTCCATTCGACAGCTATCGGTTTTACGGCCCGGGTCGACTCGAACTGCCACCAGTGCCGGCCGGAACGATGGAGCATCCGCTGGCACGACTGGACCAGACCGATGTCCCCGGTGTGTACGAACTGCGGTTCCGAGACCAGACGGCAGCTGGTGGATCCGATGGCGCCGGCGAAGGAGCAGCGAGGGAACGCGGGAGCGGGGCCGACCGGAAGCCGGGGACAAACCCCAGGCCCGGGGCGGGAGAGCAGGTGCTGGAACGGTTCGTGGTCGAATCGGACCGCTCGGAGACCGATCTTCGGCTGCTGAACGAAGAAGAAACGGCGCTGCTCTCCGCCAGCGAGCGAATGCGGTTCATTTCGAAACAGGATGATCTGACGGATCGAGTTCTGCACGAGGACAGCCGGGTGGAAATCTGGCCGGTGCTGCTGTTTCTGTTTCTGCTGCTGCTGGTGGGAGAGTTGATCATGACTCGCCGGCTGGTCCGGGGCGGGCACCATTACACCGATGAAGATGCGTTACCCGCCGAGAATTCGCAGTCCGCCGCCTCTCCCGGGGCGGGATAAAGCGGGCGGAGGATTCCTGTTTTCCAGTTTCGCCTGCTCTGATACAGTCCCCCCGAATATTTGGCGGACAGGTTGCGCGCGTCTGCCGGTTCCCGGGTTTCGGCCGGGGCGTCGAGTTCAGCCTGCCAGCCTGTCACGGCGCTGCCGGGCATCCTCCGGCGGGATGGTTCCATCAGATATTCCGATCTCTCCGTCAGTTCCGGCGTTCAGTTCAGGGAAGAACTGTATGGCTGCTTATCGTGAGCATGTAACTGTCAGTGGTCTGATCGGGACCTTCTATGGGCTGCTGGCCGTGCTGGTTCTCGATTTCACTCCCGTGCAGGCCGCGCTGGCAGCCATTCTGACGTGGGTGGCGGGCATGCTTCCCGACCTCGATTCGCAGAGCGGAAAGCCGGTGCGGGAGATTTTCGGCCTGTTTTCGGCGGTGATTCCCATGGCACTGATTGGCCGGTTTCTCCGGCTGGGTGGCAACGCGGAAACAGCCATTCTGCTGGCGATTATTCTCTGGGCCCTCATCCGGTATGGCGGTTCGGCCCTGCTGTCCCGGATTTCGGTCCATCGCGGCATGTTTCACAGCATTCCGGCGCTGCTGATCTCTGCGGAGCTGACGTTCCTCTGCTACCAGAGCGATTCCCCGAATGTGAAATTCCTGATGGCGGCTGGCGTGGCACTGGGATTTCTGTCGCATCTGATTCTGGACGAAGCCTACAGCGTCGAGTTCAGCGGGGTGCGGGTGCGGCTGAACAAGTCGGCTGGCAGCGCGCTGAAGGTGTTCGGCAAGCGGATGGGGCCGAATGTGGTCGTCTGGTCGATGCTGGTCGTGCTGACCTATGCCACCCTGGCCGATGTGGGGCTGATTGAAGACGGTGTCGACCGGAATTCCGTCGGCCAGGAGCCACCGCGGCTTATTCGACAGGCCCGGGAAGCCATGAACCGGCCTCTGTATATCCGCTGAAGATTTTCTCACACATTCTTCGCTGCTGGGGCCGGCCTGCTTCCTCCCAGGCCCCGGTGCACCTGCGCAACTGCTGTCGCGAGTGCCGTCATTCCTTCCCGGCAGCCTGCCTGCTCGCCGGGGGATCTCCCTCTGAACGTTTGCCCGCGGGACGTGCTGTCGTGTAACGTCAGCAGGCTGCGAAACGTTCCATGTCTATCTGAAAGACTGCCCGGAATTCTGTCGTCTCCTGCCAGCTGCTGCTGCATGGCAGGAAACTGGCCAGCTCCTGCCGTAACTGGCCGGGAATTCCGGACAGACACTCAGAGACTGCCCCGGGGAGAATAATGATGATGCAGGGAAATCTGGTTGCAATCGTCCGGCTGATGGCGTGGGCCTGTCTGGGATCCAGCCTGCTGCAGGGCGGCCTGCTGGCTGCCGCGGAACCGGCTGAGGCGAAACCAGTCGAAGTGAATACTGGTCACGGTGACGAACTGCTGTCCCGTTATTTTGCCGGCAGGACGAGGGAACTGGCCGACCGCACTTTCGCCGACATCAATTCCCTCCAGGACTGGGAAGAACGGCGCCCGCAGCTGAAGCAGCAGCTGTTTGAAATGCTCGGACTCGATCCTCTGCCCGAACGGACACCCCTGAAAGCCACCGTGACCGGAACCGTCGATCATCCGGAATTCACCGTGGAAAAGGTTCACTTTCAGTCGCGGCCCGGGCTGTATGTCACCGGCAATCTGTATGTGCCGAAGCAGCGGGAAGGCCGGTTACCGGCGGTGCTGTATGTCTGCGGGCATGGGGCCTCAAAGAAGGACGGCATCAGTTACGGGAACAAGGTGAGCTACCAGCACCATGGGGGCTGGTTTGCCCGGAATGGATACGTCTGCCTGACCATCGACACCCTGCAGATGGGAGAAATCGAAGGCATTCACCATGGGACGTACCACTTTAACCGGTTCTGGTGGAACGCCCGTGGATACACACCGGCTGGAGTCGAGGCCTGGAACTGTATTCGTGCTCTGGATTATCTGCAGTCCCGCCCCGAGGTGGATGGCGAGCGACTGGGGGTGACAGGGCGCAGTGGCGGGGGAGCCTACAGCTGGTGGATTGCTGCAATCGACGAACGGATCAAGGTGGCGGTTCCCGTGGCAGGCATCACCAGCCTGGAGAACCATGTGGTCGATGGCGTGGTCGAAGGGCACTGCGACTGCATGTATCAGCTGAATACCTATGCCTGGGATTACCCGATGATTGCGGCGCTGGTGGCACCGCGACCGCTGCTGATTTCCAACACCGATAAGGACCGCATCTTTCCGCTGCACGGCGTGGTGGAAGTGTATTCCCGGGCGAAGAAGATTTACGACCTGTACCGCAAGCCCCGGCAGATTGGGCTGCAGATTACGGAAGGCCCGCACAAGGACACGCAGAACCTGCGAATTCACGCGTTCCACTGGTTCAATCAGTATCTCAAGGGGCAGAACCCGTCTCCGCTGATTGAGACAGCCGCAGTCAAGTTCTTTCAGCCGGAAGAATTAAAGGTCTTCGACGAACTGCCGGCCGACGAGCAGAACACGACCATCGACGAAACCTTTACCATCCGTGCGGAAACGCCTGCCGTGCCGGAGACTCCCGCCGAATGGGAATCGCTGCGGGACCGCTGGATGGGGCAACTGCGGGAGAAAACGTTCCGCGGGTGGCCGGCCATGGAAACTCTGAAATCCGAGTCTCCACTTAAGCCCGTGTTGGATATCACGAAGAGCGGTATTCGCCTGACAGCGTATGATTTCGACAGCCAGCCGCATGTGCCGCTGCGGCTGTTCCTGGCTCATCGGGACGGCCTCGACCGTGCGGACCTGAAACTGGTGGTGTTGAACGCGCTAAACCAGTCTGGCTGGGAAGACTTCCTCACCACCATGAAACCCGGCTTCGCCGAAGCCCTGGCGGAATACCCCAGTGGCGCAGGCGATCCGGAGTCGTTCGAGTCCAACCGCAAGATGTTCGCCGCGCAGCCGTGGGCCATGGCCTGGGTGGCGCCAAGGGGAATCGGCCCGACAGAATGGAACCGTGACGAACGCAAGCGGGTTCATATCCGCCGGAGGTTCATGCAGCTGGGGCAGACGCTGGATGGAATGCGGACCTGGGATGTGGTCGCCACCGCCGCGGCCCTCCGCCGGGCGGAAGGCATGGCAGCCGTCCCGCTGTGGATGCAGGGGGAGGACACCATGGCGGGGGTTACTCTGTATGCTTCGCTGTTTGTGCCAGATGTCGTGCGGCTCGATCTGTGGCGACTGCCGCAGACGCACACCGAACGGCCGATTTATCTCAATGTGCTGCGTTTTCTGGACATGCCCCAGGCGGTGGCCATGGCGGCTGCCCGTTCCCGGGTTCGCCTGTATCAGGGCACTGCGGATGGCTGGGAATGGCCCGAGCAGGTGGCTGCGAAACTGAAGCTGGATCCGAAGCAGATTCAGGTTCTCGTGATGCCGGCGGCAGGTGCCGGGGAAAAACCGGAGTGAATCCCGCCGGGGAACTGCAGCAGGTGCTGCAGATTGTGGCTCAGCGGGTTTCGGTGGCTGCTGCTGGCGCGATGGTGACGGGCACTTCCCGCGTACTGCCATCGCTGAAGGTGAGCACAATCAGATCCCGCTGGGCTGCGGTGCTCTTTACCAGAGCCTGCAGTTTGACCTGGACGAGGACCTGACGAGTGCCGTCGTCGGCCCGGGTTCCGCCGAGCAGCTGTGGCTGAACCAGTCCGGAAGCCGAAACCACGCGGATGACAGACAGCGTCGGATCTTCCGCCGGCAGGGTGACCCTGATCTGTGATTCGGTGGCTTCTTCCAGTTCACTCTGCACCAGCTGCAGCTGAGCCGGCGAGACAGCCGCCCCGGTCCGGCTGCTCTCTGATTCCGGGGGGCCTTCAAGAATCAGCGGAACGGGAATCGCCGGGTACTGGGGATCGCTGGTGCGGGCCACGACCAGGGCCCGCTGTCTTCCAGGCGGGATCTGTCCCGCCACAAGCACCGAAATCACGGCCTCGGTGACTCCTTCGGCGTTCGTCTGCACGGTTCTCAGGTCGACGTTCACGAAGGGGGAATCGCAATCGGCGGAGAGGACCGTCAGAGGCCGGTCCCGATAGTCGCGGATGGTCACATCCTGTGTGGAAGGCTGCCCGTTCAGCTGATAGAAGACCAGCGCTTTCGGCAGAACCTCGACTTTTCTCTCAGGCAGGCTGAGGCGAAACGTCAGTTCGACTTCCCGGGGCTGGGGATCCTCGTAATGCACCCGCACAAAGTACTCCCGTTGGCCGATGGGCTCGCCAGCCGTCTGAACCCGCAGCACGAAATCGCCACTTTCTCCAGGGGCGTATTCACGGCGTTCCAACCGGGGCTGGAGGCAGCCGCAGCTGGGTTCGAGTGATTTCACGTGAATCGTTTCAGATCCGCGATTGGTGAACCGATAGCGGGCGATGGCATACGGTTCGGAAGGGATCTCGCCCAGATCAATCAGGTACTGGTCGAAGACCAGAGCGGGACGCACCGGAATCTCTTCCAGTTCCTGGGGCGCGGCACCCGCTACCCGGAACACCAGACTGAGACCGCAGGGAATCAGCGCGGCGATCAGCAGACTCCAGTCCGCCGAGCGGAGCGACTGCAGCCGTGTGAACAGGGGAGTGCGGGGCATTCTTCTCTCCGGATTGACGCGGAAATCTGATTCCTGGGGGATTCCAGCCCGGCCAGCGGGCCGGAACCGGGCGGACTTCTAACAGAATGGCCGGATTTCGGGAACCCGTCTGCCAGTTTGAGCCCCGTAAGGCAGCCGGTGTCCGGTATTTCAGGCCGAGCGACCGCGGGACAGTCACAGGTGCTCTAAGAAATGCGGTAACAACCAGCCGCGCCCTGAGAGAAAACGCTGAATACGTAAAAAGCCCCGCTTCGCCTGAGTGGCGAAACGGGACAGGCTGCGTCTTCTTCTGGTCGTCGGTGCAGCTGGACTGCTGCAACAGGCGGCTCAGACGTCTTTGGCTTCCGGCACGACGAACGGTGCGCGGTAGGCCCGGGTCAGCAGGGGATTGGCCTCGGCGGCATGTTCGCCGGTGAAGACTTCCTGCTGGCCATCCAGCGTCAGATGAGCACCGAACTGCAGCTTCGTCTCGTCGAGCTTGAGACCGTTGGCCTGCAGATGTTCCTTCACGCGGGCGAAGGTTTCGGTGGGCTCGTCGCTCTCGTACAGGTAGGCCAGACGCTCTTCGGTTTCCTTGACGGACGTCGGCTGTCCCAGCTTCAGCGAAGCGTTGCCCAGGTGGCACAGCGCGCTGGAGAGGTGGCCCTGTTCGATATCGGCATTGAGATCATCGGTGTTCCGGCTGCGGACAGCACTGATGAAGTTGCCGAAGTGGTCTCCGCCGCCATTGAAGGTTTCGATCCGCTTGCCGTTCAGATCGAAGGCCGCTCCGCCGGTGTAGCTGGTCAGAGCGACATAGCCTTCAGAGCCGTAGAAGATCACGCCGACGGCGGCTTCCTTCAGGCGGTCGGTCTTCAGGCCACGGACTTCAAACACCAGCTGCTTGTCGCCGTAGTCGTGAATGTTGACCTGCGTGTTGGCGGTTTCGCCCGCGTCTTCATAACCCAGACGGCCACCATACGACAGAACGCTCTTGCCCAGATCGTTCAGTCCCAGGCCCCAGCGGGCGATGTCCATCTGGTGGATCCCCTGGTTGCCCAGGTCGCCGTTGCCGGTGTCCCACTGCCAGTGCCAGTCATAATGCAGCTTGGGCCGGGAGAGGGGTTTCTCTGGTGCGGGGCCAAGCCACAGGTTGTAGTCGACACTGGCGGGAACCTCGTAGGTTCCACGCGGGCCGATACTGCCCCGCCGTTTGTAGCACAGGCCACGGGCCAGTTTGACTTCACCGATTCCGCCGGAGCGAACAAACTCCACGGCATCGATGGTGCCTTTCATCGAACGGCACTGGGTGCCCGTCTGCACGATTTTCCCGTGCTTGCGGGCTGCCTGCACAATACGGCGGCCTTCGCTCACGTTATGGCTGACCGGCTTTTCGACGTAGACGTCTTTGCCCGCCTGAATCGACCAAATCGCGCCGAGCGCGTGCCAGTGGTTCGGCGTGGCGATGCTGACGATGTC
>JAGQPV010000013.1 GCA_020426545.1 Planctomycetaceae bacterium | reverse complement strand
TTCTCCAGCCCGACTCTCAACGGAGCCCGGGTAGCCCAGTTCATCACGCCGGTGCGGGCCAGACCCTGCAGGTCGATGGACAGATCGAACTGGTGCTGCTGCAGGGTCTGCAGCAGCTGACGCCAGCTGGTCAGGCCGCCGTGCCGTTCAAAGCGAATGACCCGTTCCAGTTGCGGATGACCTTCCAGCAGGTCGGCACAGGAGGCTCCGGCGACCCAGGAGATTTCCGCCCGCGGAAATCGCTCCCGCAGTGCGGGCAGCAGCGGCAGACTCTGCACAATATCTCCCAGGGCACTGGGTTTGATAATGCAGATCCGCTGTGGATCCAGCTGATCGAGATGGCGCGTCAGACCGCTGCAGTCCATGGCATCCATGCCGTCAGAGATTGAATCGAACAATAACTCGCTGCAATGGTCGGGTCAGCCTCCGGCTGACCGCCGCGCACAGGTTGCTGCGGAGAATGCGGATTCCACGGGATTTCTGCTGGTGGGAATCGGCCTGTGGCAATTGCCAGCGGGCCATCAGCGGGTTCTCCCCGGCGGAGCGCGGGCGGATAATAGTGTTCAAATGCCGGAAGCGGCAAGTGCAGATTAGCGGGCACGAGAGCACGCATCTGCCGGTCAGGGTGGAACGGGCGTTGCCGGAAGTCTGGGCAGGAAGGGGGGACGGTTTCACGGCGATTGCCTCGTGGGGCATCCCTGTGCTACCCGCCCGGCATGTTCCACTGGCAGAAATGCGGGAGGAACGGCTGAGTTACGACCGGTTCCCGATAGGGGAGCCAGTTGGCAAACTGGCTCACGCTCGATCGGAAAGGGTGTTCACCTTCGCGCCGGAGGGTGGTATACTGTGGGGACATATCACAGCTACCGGAAGTCCATCTCCTGTCCGCCGGAGGTTCCTGATGCGGAACGATCTGCTCCAAAGCGGCGATCATGAGGGTCAGCCTTCCGATACGCCGTGCGAAGACGACGTGCATTTCGACGAGTTCGACAGCCCTGGTGATGAACTGGAGTCCGGGGTCGAATTCTCTCCGCACGATGCTTCGCCCGCAGCGTCCGCGCTGCCGTCCGCTGAGATGGACCAGCAGGACTCTGCCGGATTCGGCGCTGATGAGGCCGATGATCTGGATGATGGTGCAGAGCCGGTCGCTGCGTGGGACGCTGCTGAAGGCGGACTGGAGCCGGCCGAAGAGGCTGCGGATTTCGCCCCGGGCGAGGATTCTACTGCAGCGGGCTGGTATTCGCGGGCGACGGAGTCGGATGTTCCCCCGCTGGATGTGATTCTGCTGGATGATGAACTGCCTGATGGCGAGTCGGCGGTCTTCCGTCGCGGTGGCGTGGCCGCCACTCTGGCTTCGATCGCCCTGCATGCCTGGCTGCTGATGACGCTGTCGGAAATGATTCGGGAAGAGCCCGTCCGCGAGTGGTATGAGCCACTGATGACGGAGTTCCATGAGGTCAGCCCTCCTCTCCCCCCGGATGCCGTCATCGAGTACGAACTGGCCAATCCCCGCGACCGGGAAATGGAAGTTCGCAAGGTGCTGAACGCGGCCAGCGTTGGTCAGTCTCAGTCCACTCGACCGAAGGTCGAATCCGAGCCGAAACCTCTCGTGGAAGTCGATCCCACGCTGCAGTCGGCCCCGGCATACGATATTCCGGAAGGCGTGGATGTTGACGAACGGCTGGTGGTCAAAGGCACCACGGGCGACGGTCTGGTGCAGCTGGAATCGGCACTGGACCGGGTGACATGGGAGATTGCCCGCAATCTGCAGGAACGGAAAGTACTGGTCGCCTGGCTGATTGACGCTTCCGGCAGTTTGAAGACGCAGCGGGAAATCATTCAGCAGCGTCTGGGCCGCATCTATGGCGAGCTGGATTCACTCGATCTGGCCGGGCAGATTCCCCGCCGCGATCGGGGACTGCTCAGTGGCGTGGTGACGTTCGGAGCACAGACGAACTTCCTGACTACGGAACCCACTGAGAAGTTCGACACGATTCATACGGCAATCGCCGAGGCTCAGTACGACGAATCCGGTCGGGAGAATATCTTCACGGCCGTGTCACAGGTGATGCAGAAATGGGGGACGTACCGCACGAAGAACGGCCGGCGAATCATGCTGGTGATCGTGACGGACGAAGCGGGCGATGACTTCAGCACGCATCTGGAGCTGTCGATTGCCCGCTGCCGGCATTACGGGGCGCAGGCCTATGTGATTGGCCCGGCGGCCGCCTTTGGGAGGCGGCAGGGCTTTGTCCCTTACGTGGCTCCTGAGAACGGGCAGACCTACCAGCTGCCGGTCGACCTGGGCCCGGAAACGGCGATGATGGAGAATGTGGAACTGCCGTTCTGGTTTGAGGGACCGCAGTACAACTACCTGTCTTCAGGTTTCGGCCCGTACGCTCTGGCCCGGCTGGTTCGGGAGACGGGCGGCATTTACTTCATGACCAGCATGACCACCATGGATGGTCTGGCGCCAACTGGTGTGTACGAGCCGCAGGCCATGCGTTCGTTCGAGCCGGATTACCAGTACGGTTCCATCGATCAGTATCGGCGTGATCTGCTGAAGCATCCGCTGCGGGCGGCAGTGGTGCAGGCTTCTCAGTTGAGCCGGGAGTTCAAAGCGCTGGGTACGCCCAACCTGGAACTGCGGGTCACACCGGAAAACTTCCGTCAGGTGGCGGGCGATGCGCAGCAGTCTGTGGCGGAAAGCCAGCTGATGATCGACACCGTGCTCTCCGCATTTCCGCAGGGGATCGAGACGCTGGTCGATCAGGAACCATCGGTTCGCTGGCGGATGGCCTTCTGTCTGTCCTACGGCAGGCTGCTGTACCAGCGCACGCGATGCATTGAATACAACGCAGCCTGTGCCTGGCTGAAAAGCGGCATCTCTCCACAGGATGTCAGCACGCGGTCAAACCACTGGATCTTCCGGCCCGCCGACGAGCTGAACTACGCCACCAACCTGAAACGGCAGGCCCGCATGGGCCAGGAGCTGCTGAACAGGGTGCTGCAGGAAGCGCCAGGAACCCCCTGGGCTATCCTTGCGGCCAGAGAACTGCGGAACCCGCCCGGCCTGAGAATTGTGGAGCGGTTTATTCCTCCGCCAACTCCGCCCACACCGCAGGAAATCGCCCGGCGTCGGCAGATTCAGCTCGCCCGGGAAAATCAGCCTCGCCGGCCGACAACTCCCACGCCCCGGCCCAAGCCTCCCAAACTGCCTTCGCTGTAAATGGCAGTGCAGGTATTGCCAGTCCACTCACCTGGGGCCAGTGACGGAACCGGCAGCGCAACCGGTGCCGCCTGAGCAGGTGGCCCGGTCTCACCGGGCGGATTCCCGGGGGCCGCGGGATGATTCTTCGCGGACGTTGCTCAACCGCTGATGCGGAGCGGAACTGACTGTGATTTCTTCCGTTCCAGCAGCAGCACGGTGATGTCGTCGGGCAGATTCCGCTGCGGGAAAAACCCGCGGATGGCCCGCTGCAGCCGATCCAGAATCTGGCCTGCGGGCAGTGCCTGGTGTTCCAGCAGCAGCTGCCGCAGCCGCTGAACTCCAAACGGCTCGCCCGCTGCATTCTGCAGCTCGACCAGACCATCGGTCGCCAGCAGCAGCAGGTCGCCCTCTTCCATCTCGACGGGCGTGCCTTCGGGAAGAGTCGGGATTTCTTCGACACCGACGGGCAGACCGGTCGCTTCCAGGTCCACAAACAGCCCGGTCCTCCGCACCAGCTTCATGGCCGGGGAATGGCCCGCATTGGCGAAGGTCAGCCGGTGTTGCTCGACATCGAGCGAAGCAAACAGAAAGGTGATGAACCGCCCCTCGACGAGCCCCGGCGTGACCAGCTCGGAAACGAGATTCAGAATTCTGCCCGGTTCGGAACTGGTTCGCGACACGGCGTGCAGCATCGAATGGGCGGAGGCCATAATCAGGCTGGGGCCAACACCATGACCGCTGACATCTGCGATGGCCAGGCCGGTGCTGCCATCGGGCAGCGGAATCACATCGTAATAATCGCCGCTGACGGCATCGGCGGGTTCCCACCAGGCCGCCAGTTCGTAGCCGGGAATCTGCGGCAGGGTTTCCGGCAGAAAGCCTTTCTGGATGCGGTGGCCCAGTTCCACGGCCAGCTCAAGTTCGTGAGAGCGGCGGGACTCCTCCATCAGCCGCGAGCGTTCCAGCGCGGTGGCGGCATGGGAGGCGAAGGCCAGCAGCAGCTGCTGGTCGAAATCGTCGAACGACCGGCCCCGACGATTGAGCAGCTGCAAAACTCCCACCAGCCGGTCGTCGTGTGTCGAGATCAGCGGGGCAGCCAGAATATTGCGGGTCTGAAATCCGGTCCGCAGATCAATCGTCGAGTTCCACCGGCTGTCGGCCGGGGGATCGGGAATGCTGGCCACCATGCGGTGCCGGGCTACCCAGCCGGTAATCCCGCTGGCGATGGAAGAACGGATTTCCTCAATCTCCAGCTCTGTCACCACTCTGGTATACAGCTCCTGTGATTCTTCATCGTACAGGTACAGGCTGGCCCGCTCGCAGTCCAGAGCTTTGCAGACCTGGCGGGTGACTGTTCGCAGGATGCGATCGAGATTCACCATGCCGGCCAGTTCGCTGGTGATCTCGACCAGCGCCATTGTGGCCCGCAGCTGCCTTCGCGAATCCTCCAGCTGCTGGTGCAGCTGAACTGTCGCTTCGTCAGCGGCAGTGGCTCCGCGACCGGGTTGCGGCGTGGTCTCGGAGTTTCTGGCGATCTCGGGATCAGATGTGGCCTGAATCCCGTCCAGCGGTTCGCTCATGCTGTTACGCTTCCAGTAGGCGATCCGGTTTCAGAAACTGCCTCAATATCCGGCAGGGGGCTGGCTGTGCATGCAGGTCACGAGCCAGCTGCGGAATCGAGTGACTACGGGTTGTCGGCGGGTTCAGCTTTGAGCAGCTGCAGCACGGCTTCCCTGAGCAGGCCGCCCCGCACATCGACGAAGGCCACCTGGCCCTTCTGATCCACCAGGTACATGGCGGGGATCGTCTCCACCCGATAACGACCGCGGGTGGCGTCATTGTCGGTGCTGCTGAGCGGGAGTGGCCAGGGCAGCCCGGCTGTCGTGTTGAACAAATCCACGGTTTCGCTGTCTTCATCGAGGCTGATGCCGATGACTTCGAATCCATTCCCGTGCTGCTGCTGGTACAGCTGTTTCATGCGCGGGAATTCCACCAGACAGGGGGCACAGTTGGTGGCCCAGAAATCAACCAGCAGGACTTTGCCCCGATAGTCTTCCAGCGGGAACTGTTCGTTGTCGGGGAGCGTGGCGGTGATCTCCGGAGCGGGTTTCCCCGCCAGCGACAGCCGGGCCGTTCGCTGTTCGCACAGTCGACGGACATAACTGTTGAGAAAGAAGCGGCTCGACAGTCGTTCGTATAAAGCGCGGGCCGCGTCGGTATCTCCGGCCAGCTGGAGTCTGGCTGAAAGCACGGTGGCCAGATCGACTGCCGGCTGAGGAGAGCGGAGGCTGACGGATTTCAGAAAATCATCGAAGTCTTCCAGTGCACCGCGGGAATCCTTCGCCGCGGCCCGGCCAAGACTGCGGACCTGAAAGGCCAGGGCCTTGAGCTCCCCTTCGGCCTCCGCCGACTGCAGCAGCTGATCAGCCGCAGGCAGGGCATCCGCCGCCAGATGATGTTCCACAGCAGCGGTGAACAGCCACCGGAGGGCTGTCTGGCGATCCGCAGCGTCAGGGTGCTGGCGAAGGTATTCGACAGTTGCCCGAAGAGTTCCCCGTGTCCGTTCCTCCAGCAGTGCTTCAAACCCGGATTCCGCTGACTCCGCGGTTTCCGCAGCCTGCTCCGCCGCAATCCCGGCGCTGTGGCCCAGCAGCGTACCAGCGACCATGACGGCCAGACACATGCTCGTTCGCCACAATGGAAAGGAGAATTTCCGACTGGCACATTCCACGGGAGCTCGATGAGACATGGGGCATTCTCAGCGGGGGGGGGAACTTGTGTGAATAGATTTTCCCTGTTGGCTGAGATGATCATAACCACCGGCCAGACTTCTGCGAAGGCCCTGCGGGGGGACCGGCCAGCGAGCTGGCGGAATACACTTCTTCGCGGACCGCCCTCGAGGGAACGCGAAATCGGGCCGAGTGGCGGAGATATCTGCTTGACCAGCTGCGGATCGTGAGGAAGAGTTGCTTCTGTTGTGCCGGAATTGCGGCTCGTGGTGTCGACAGGCGGTGTTGACTGTGTGTTGCGGAATTGTCCGGAACTGCCGGACTGCCGCAGGCAGCCAGTCCTGTCGATCTGCAGGCGCTTCCTGCCACTTTCCCAAAGCCCTCACATTCCCCGCTCGCTAAGCCCGACCATGTCACAGCTCCGCCGTTTTCTGGTGAATGAGGACGGGCCAACCGCCGTCGAATATGCGGTCATGCTGGCGCTGATTCTGCTTGCGGCCCTGGTGGGCATTGCCTCCGTGGGCACGGCCACCAGCGACCTGTTCAACACGTCCAGCAGCGAGATGCAGGCCCACGGCATCAATTAATCAGCAGCTGCTCCCGCCGGCCGGGGGTCTGCATGCCAGTCGCCCGCCTCAGTCCCACCACCAGCTGCGTTTGCGGTCTGCCTGCGGTCGGAACGATGCGGCCGCCTGATCAGCCAGTCGGCTGTCCTGGTCATCGTCGAATCGAATGCCGCGAATCGTCTGAGTGGCATTCAGCTGCACGCCACCGCCAATCAGACCGATCACGCGTTTCCGCGAGTCTTTCACGGCGAAGACCGTTGGCACCTGCTGCGGAACATTGCCTTCGGAAATCGGCAGACGCTCGTTGTCGAGCAGCAGCTTCGCATTCCAGCCCACTTTCTCCGACAGCCGCTGACGGTCCAGCAGGGCAGCCACTACGGCCAGGTCAAACAGGTTCTGCAGCTCGGCAAAAATGGGTGTGGCTGCCGCCAGATCGGCAAATTTCTCGGTAAAGTACTTCGCATACTGCTGAGTGGAAAACCGTGTGAAGGCCGCACTGGTGCGGTTCCCGGCCGAGTCGGTCAGTTCTTCCTGAGCCGACATCTGCACCCGCTGGCCGGACAGCTGGTAGGCGGTTCCGTCTTCCGAGCGGACAAACTGACCGTACAGCGGAGACAGCCACCACCGCTGCACACTGTTGCTGCCCGGGCCGATCATGCTGAGGTGCGTGCGGAACCCGCGCACCTGCGGGCGTTCCAGCCCCATCGACAGCAGCTTCATCCGGTAATCCGCTTCCACCAGTGTCTGGCCGAAGTGCGAGCCAGGCGGGACACCCCACACGCGGATATTCTGCATCCCCAGAATACGCGCCATCTGCTGGTATCGCTGGCGGACGACCGCGCGGCTGCTGGCCGTACTGTTGTTGCGAACGTAATTTTCCAGTGCCGCCAGTCGTTCGGGAACCGGGTCGATGGAGCAGCCGATGTTCTCTCCCCGGCGGACAGCGCGGAGGGCGACGCACAGGTCATCGAGTCGCAGAGGAGGCCGGCCGGACTGAATGCCCAGCATCCGGCCGGCGACACCGGGACTGAAACCCTCCGCCGGCCCGGCCAGCACCAGATCGCCCGACTCGGGGTAGACGAAGATATAGTCGATCCGCTGAAGGCCAGCGAGGTACTGAATCTCCAGAGACAACTCCTCACCGGCGAGCAACGCCTGGTCGACCGCCTGTTCCAGACGGACGAGCGACACCATCCGCAGCGGGCTGGCAGAAATGACATCCTGCTCCAGCATTTCTCCCGCAGCGGCCAGCCGACGTTTCTCGGCCAGCTTTCCACTCTGCTCGATGCCGAAGACCGGCTTCATCACGCCCTGCTGGTCGATGGTGTTGCCGCCGAGGTTATTATTATTGTTGTTGTTATTATTATTGTTCTGAGCCTGGACCGGAGTGGACAGCAGGCCGGCCGCCGCGACGACCAGAAACACGGACCAGAGACTGCGGAGCCGTCGGACTGAAGCCTTCATGGATTTCTCCTGCCGGGACCGGTGAGAGGGCCGATGCTGGCCGGGTCCTCTCGATCGTACGAATCGATCATACGTGCCGATACGCCGCTCAGCCAGACCGGGCAGCGGCGTCGCAGTTCCCGGTCGTGTATTTTCTGCACCGAATACATTCCGGATACCGTCCGGCCGGCAATGTGGCGGTTACTCTGCGGCCGCCCCCGGACCGGCAGAGGTACTGTTAATCGGGTTTCGCCGGTTGCGAATCCGCTGGAGGGCTGCCGGTCGATTCCTCCGGCCAGTCGATCTGCTGAAACAGTTGTTTCAGTCGGGCACCCCGGTTCGGGTTCAGCATATTGACCCAGGCGATGCGTCCGCCCAGGTGTTCGCGGAAGCGGGGATGACCGTTGCGGTTCTGCGAGGCGGCCCCGTGCCGAATGCAGTTGTGCAGTGTAGCCCGCAGTCGATCGTATTCCGCCCGCGGCTGGTTCAGCTTCTCATTCAGCACCACACCGGCCACCTGCTGTCGACCGCTGCGGGGCAGTTCCCGGGTTTTGCGATGCCGGATGGTGAAGCCTTCGTCGATGGCAATCGCACAGACCCAGACTCGAAACCGCGACAGCATGCGTTCGAGTTCGTGGCCTCCGGAGAACAGCAGGTCGTCGGCGTAGCGGGTGTAGTCGGCTCCCGTGCGGCGGGCCAGCCCGTTCAGTCGAACGTCGAGCCGCCGCGCACACAGATTGGCCAGTGCGGGAGAGGTGGGGGCTCCCTGTGGCAGATGCGGCGAACCATACAGCCGGTGAAGAGCTGCTTCGGCTTCCCGATCCTGTGGCCGGTCCAGTTCCTGCCGCGGCGTGGATGTGGTGCAGAGCCCGGTGAGGCTGCGGGCCATGGCCTCCGGATAACCGACCGTGCGAAACAGCGCATGAACCCTCGCGCTGCTGATGGACGGAAAGAAGTGCCGGAGGTCCACATGCAGGAGAATTCTGCGGCCGGCGTGCGGGGCCAGAAAACTGGCCAGGGAATGCCCGCGTCGGAAGGCGCAGGCTGCCGGATGCGGGGGAATTCGATCGAGCAGACCATGCAGCAGACTCCGCTGCACCTGCTTCAGCCGGGGTTTGGGCGATTCCAGCAGCCGCTGGCGACCACCGGCTTTGGGGATCCAGCGGTACTGATAATGGCGGGCTGGACCAGGCGGTCGATCGCGCTGTAACCGCCGGACATCCGCGAACCAGTCCAGTTCATCGGGAGTGATGTCCAGCCAGGCTGCCAGCTGCCCGGCGGAAGTCAGGTTCGGCAGTTCCCAGCCCGCGGGCAGTCCGACAACCGGACGCATGGGCATCGGGGGCAGCAGCAGCGTGCCGGAATCGAGCGGCTGGTTTGACTGTTCTCTCCGGCGGATGGCCTGCCGGAGTCTGCCGGACGTGGCCAGCAGCCGGGACAGTTCCAGTTGCGTGGGTGGCGGGGCGGCCGGGTATTGGCGGCAGACTTGCTCCGCCAGCCGCAGAATCCACTTTGGCGAGCCTTTAAGTCCCAGCACCCGGCGTCCGTGCTCCGCCATCGACTGCGGATTCCACTCGGCCGTCAGAAAGGCAAGTGCCAGTCGGCGTGCCGCCGCAAGGTCATCCGGCATAGGTTCGTCCGCCCGGTACTGACTGAGATGCTGTCCGGCCTCGCGGGACATGATGCAGGAGGCGGATCGACAATGGGGTGTTCCATCCTAAGGCAGACCGGGCACTGGCTGCACGTGTACCGTGAGGGCAGTCGGTGCCAGGAAAGGCCGGGGTGAACCGGCGACGGGAAATGCGTGCCCTGGCGGTGGCGTTCTGTCAATTGCGTAAGGGTGGGGAAGCGGACAGAGTTTCGCGGTTAAGGGTAGATTTCGCAGGGGGTTCCTTCGATCCGGAAATGGCCATTTTCCCTCAGCGGGGTGCAGGAAACGAATTTAAGCCGCCCGCAGAAAACAACTTAGCCTGCTGCAGCATGGCTTGTAATTTTCAGGAAGAGCAACCCGCAGGATCTCCCTGACCGGTACAGTTTCACATCGGTTTCATCTAACTGAATGGGATTCGACTAATGAATATCCCTGAATGTGATGCCTGGGGACGATGAAACTCCTGGCCGACATCATCTGCAGAATGCCTTACCGGGTACTCTGCCCCAGCGGCTGCCAGATCACCTCAGTCCCCGCCGACTGATTTCATAAACGGAGATTCCGGGCCCATTGCAGGATCCGCCGCGGCTGGCCGCCGCAACGATCCAAAGCCCGAATGAGAAGGAGTTCATTCGATGCTGGTTCTTTCGAGGCAACGCGATCAGAGTATTATCATTGGCGACAACATCGTGATTACGATCGTTGATATCCGCGGTGATAAGGTCCGGATCGGCATCGAGGCACCGACGGAGATTACGGTGCACAGACAGGAAGTCTACGAAGCCATCCGACGCGAGGCCGAAGCCCGCAACAGCCAGGAGACCTCTTCCACCGACGAAGTTCCCCCCGCTTCGGATGCGGAAGCAGGCTGAATTTGGCTCGAGCGATTTCAGGCTGCGGAGAGTTTCGTCCGGCAGACAGCAGCACCCGGGCACACCCGCTCCGCAGCCTGCGGAACATGCAGTGCAAATTTTCCCAGGGACGCACTTCGTTCCGCGATCCAGCGTTCCACGGGCTGGCCGCTCGACCCGGAACAGTTCCTTCCCGCATCTCCGCGGCCCCGCTGGTTCCGGCCTGCTGCACTGCACGGCCGGCCCCATAAGACGACCCCGAGATTTGGCCCGCGGATGTTTGCCCCTGGTCCCTGGCCCCGGCCCCCATGGTACGGCAGGTTCGCCCTGCGTTCCGGCTGCGGGAATTCGGCCAGCTGCAGCTTCGATTCCGTCAGTGAAACGGGCGGGCGCTCCCGCCCGGCTGTTGTGCCTGACCAGGCTCCAGCAGCAGGCTGACTCGCTCGCGGCAAATGGCCGCCGGCCTCTCTTCCTGCAGGAATCGGCATGTCCCGCGAAATCGCTGGTTTGCTGGTGGAACGACCCCCTTCGCAGATTCTTCTTCGACGCGGGTTGCGCAATGGACTGCTGGCGAGGTCGGATCGAACTGCTTCGTTCATCTTCCGCTTCGCCTGCTGCCTCTTCACCACCTGCCGGGCACTGCCGCTGATTGCGGGGCAGACGCGGTGGTTCCGGTATTCCGGAAATGCGGTCCGGCGGGCCCCGACCGCATTCCCGCTGCAATCGCGCTGACCTGTCCCGCAAAGGCAACCCTGCCCCCTGCTCTTCGCTAATTTACCTGATTTACTTCAGATGGGCTCTCCCTCCGACGATACATCTACGATAGGTACCGGCACAACCTGCGGATCAACAGGGGGCTGGTGCAACAGACGGATCGGAAGCTCTGGTGGACAGTTCGCTCAAGTGAATGCACTGGAGCTGGAGCAAATGCAAAACGAGTCCGTTCCTGCGTCAGTTCAGGGCTGTCCGGCAGCACCGGCATGGAGATTCCGGTCCCGCACCGCGACTGACCGCACGGAAGTTACAGACGCACGTCAGGAACCGTACTTGCACTGGAGTGGCAAGAGGACAGGAAAGAGGTGACTGCCTGCCTGATCACAGGATGGCAGGATCTTCCTGCTGATATGCCTTCAGCCGGGAGTGCGACTGAACTTCACAACGAATCACACCGGCGCCGGCAGCCAGACAGGCCGGCCGGCCCCTTTGATAGACGCAAACCCCGACGCCCCTGCGGGACGGTTCGTGGACGTGCGAAAGGTTAAACACGAATGACTAGAATTAATACGAACGTGGCCTCACTCCGAGGCCTGCGGAGCCTGAACAAGGCCAACAGCCAGCTGGATACGTCGCTGACGCGGCTGTCCACCGGTCTGAAAATCAACTCAGGCAAGGACAACCCGTCCGGTCTGATTGCTTCTGAGACGCTTCGCTCTCAGATTTCGACCATCGAGCAGTCGATCAAGAACAGCAGCCGGGCCACCAACGTGATCGGCACGGCGGATGCTGCTCTGGGTGAAATCGGCGGACTGCTGAACCAGGTTCGTGCCCTGGTGCAGGAAGGTTTGAACGAAGGCGCCCTGTCGCAGGAAGAAATTGAAGCGAACCAGCTGCAGATCGACGCCGCTCTGTCAGCCATCAACCGGATCTCTTCCAACACGACCTTCGCCGGCGACCGACTGATCGACGGCAGCAAGGCGTTCCGGACAGAGCAGACCGCGACGAATGCCGCCAAGCTGACCGACGTGCAGGTGAATGGTGCCGTGTTCTCCGGTAGCTCCACGATCACCATCAACACGGAAATTGAAACCGCCGCCACGAAGGGTGAGCTGTTCTACAACACGGTGACCGGTGGTGCCGGGCTGGCCAGTGCGACCGCTCTGGAAGTCTCCGGTTCCAAGGGAACGGAGATCGTGTTCCTCGGCCAGGGCAGCACGCTGAACAACATCGAGACCGCAATCGATGCTCTGACGGACTCCACCGGTGTGGAAGCCATCAAGACCGATGCCGTGCTCGGCTCCAAAGCTTATGATTCGACGGCAGCCAACGCGGACCTGACCTTCACCGATATCCGCACGGAAGTCAGCGACGACGCCTCGCTGGCCCAGGTGGTGAAGATTGAGTTCGCTGACAAGTCTGCCGGTGCCAGTCTCGGAGTGACCAGTTCGTCGAACGCGACGGAAATCAAGCTGACGGTGACGCTGGCCGCGAATGCGGGCAACGCGGTGACATCGACTGCCGCCGACGTGAAAGCCCTGCTGGAAGGCGACGCCGCCAGCCAGGACTACATTGAAGTGGCTGTGGAAGGCGATGGTTCCGGTCTGGTGGACGAAGCCTCCGGCGAAATCTCCATCAATTCCGGTCAGCAGGATGCCTTCCTGACCTTCCGCAGCACCGAGTTCGGTTCGAGCGAGTTTGTGGGCGTGAATGCCCTGCAGGGTACCTTCTCCACCACCAAGACGTCGGTCAGCGGCAGTGCGGCCGACCGGGTCAGCGGCACGGATATTGTCGCCCGGATCAACGGACAGGTGGCTCAGGGCAAGGGCCTGCGGGCGACTCTCACCACGTCTTCGCTCGATGCCAGCATCGCCTTCAATGAGTCGGCGAACGGCGTTTCGGGCAATACGCATACCCTCACCATCACCGGTGGTGGTTCGCTGTTCCAGATCGGCCAGGAAGTGTCGGCCGCGGGTCAGCTGGGTATCGGCATCGAAGGTATGAACACGGCCCGTCTGGGCGGTATCTCCGGCAAGCTGTACGAGCTGGGTTCCGGTGGTGGCAAGAGCCTGCTGGATGTGGGTCCGAGTACTCCCGGTTCCGACCTGGTGAACATCATCGAGGAGTCCATCAGCCGGGTCTCCACCCTGCGTGGTCGCCTGGGTGCCATCCAGAAGAACGTGATCGAGACGAACATCTCGAGCCTGGGTGTGGCTCTGGAGAATATTTCCGAAGCCCGGAGCCAGATCGTCGATACCGACTTCGCCCAGGAAACCGCCAACCTGACGAAGGCGCAGATCATTTCTCAGGCTGGTATCTCGGTGCTGTCGATCGCCAACCAGAACCCGCAGCAGGTGCTGTCGCTGCTGGGATAATCCCGGCCGGGTTCCGATCTCCGGCTGCTGCCGGATATTACCTGACAACCTGACGCAGATTCCGCAGCCCCGGTCATTCTCAGAATGGCCGGGGCTGCTCTCGTGCTGCCTCTGAAGGACGGTGCATCGGTGCTGGCGATCAGCCGGGTGGCGGCGAGCAGACCGCCTGAGGAAAGCGGGATTCAGGGAGCGGCTGCCTGCTCGACAAACCGCGCCAGTGTGGTCAGGTTCGAACTGAAAACGGCGCTGCTGATGGAATCCGCCCCGCGAAACCTCGGCTGGCCGACCAGCCGCTCGCCCGTGTCGCGGGAGATCCAGCGGCCCTGCCCGTCCAGGCTGTCCAGCAGCTTTCGCACCTGAGCTGCCGTGGGGCGGTGGACTGCGGTCTCCGCCGCAGCTGGGGTGGAGCGGTCAGACTGACTTCTGTCGGCGTCCGATTGGCCCGGCGGGCTGGCGGGAGTCGCGGCCGTGCCGGTTCCCCGCTCAGATCGGGAGGTCTGTTTCAGCGCGGCTTGATACTGCTGCTTCAGTGCCTCGAGATCCACTGTCGATTTCCAGCCATAATGTGCGGGCAGACGGGAATCATCATAAGTGCGATAATATTTCTTTCCGTCCCGCTGCATATACAGCGGGCGATTGGTCCGCAGTTCGTAATAGCGGGCCAGCTGTCCATCCGGCAGCAGTGATCGTTCGAGCCACGTGAGAGCAGCCGGCACCGGCTTGAGAAAATGGCTGTCTCCGGTGACCCGGGAAATCCGCAGCAGTGTTTCAATCACTTTGACCGATTCACTCCCGGCCATGGCGGCCGGCTCGAACCGGCGAGCGGCGATGGGCTGCAGAGAGTGGTTGTACTGCTGCGACCAGCCGGGCTGCGGTTCGGGCATCTGAGCGAGAATCAGAAACTCACCCAGCTGCAGCAGGGCCCGCCGGTATTTGTCGTCCTGATAGACTTCCATGGCGGTGATCAGGGTTTCGGCCACGTGGCCGGTGACGTTGTCATTGATGGTGCAGTAATTACAGTAGTCTTTGACCCGCTCACCGGCGCCGTCGCCCGGCGCGTAGCTGGCCTGGACAACCGGCGGTTTCCCCACCGGGCCGGTCCACACCTGCGGAAAGCCACCGTTGGGGAACTGGGCTGCCAGCAGAGCGTTCAGCCCCACCTCAACTGCTTCGTGAATCTGCGCATGCCTGCCCAGGTGCGCTTCGTCCGCCCGCATCAGCAGCTGCAGGGCCGCCTGTGAGATCCCGTCGTCCAGCGTGGAATTGTCTTTTCCCCTTCCGCGACCGTTGCGATAAGCGGCCACTCCGTCGCTGCGGGGATTGAAGTCGATGCGATTGGTCCATCCGCCGGATTTCAGCTGACCGTAGGCCAGGGCCTCTGCCGCCTTTGTCGCCGCATCCAGATAGAAATTATCTCCGGTGGCCCGCCAGGCAGCCAGATAAGCCAGACCAACCGTGGGCGTCCCCGGTGGCTGCACCCAGATCTGCGAATCGGTGGCGAGCCCTTCGCCCCACCGCTGGCTGACGTCGGGCGAGTAGTAATATACGTACCCGCCGTGCGTGGCCGCCTGAGTGCTGTACCAGGTGGCCGCCCGTTTCATGGCGGCTCGAACTTCCGTCTGCAGCGGGTGACGGTTTGTGTCGGCACAGGAGGCCGGCTGCGCGAACTGGCTGCCGAGGAGCAAGAACGCAGCCAGCAGCGAACCGGAGATGCGGATGGTGGAGTACTTCATGCGGAACTCCCGTGTGGAATCGATCGACTGAGTGACGGTACGGAGCATTCGCCCGCTGTCCGCGGGATGAGGTTATTTCGACCGCGGTCGGTTCAGGTGTTGCCTGCCCCGCACCGCCAGGGGAAATGAAGCCAGGCCAGCGGGTCGATGAATTGCCTCCCGGCAGGAGACGCCGGGACAGAGCCAGCCGGCTGTATCGCCGGCTGGTCAGTATACACGCTGCATCCCGGTCGCTGCGCCGAGTTGACACGGGAGATGGCAATCGCTGAGGGGGATTCCGGCGGGCGGTCCCGGTGCGGTTCAGAATGGACCAGCAAACATCGTACAGCCGCAGCAGATTCCGGATGCGGGAGCGGCACGTGGGAACGCGGGCAGCTCGACCGGACCAGCCCCACGGAACTGGGACAGCGCAAAAAAAATGACCCGGCATCTCCTGAGAGAAACCGGGCCACATTCGTGCTGATCTCAGATTACTCTGAGGTTTCCTGCAACCCGGTTCGACATGTCGCCGGGCTTTACGCCAGCGACAGCCGAACCAGAATTTCATGGTCGGGCGCCTCGTTGAGGCAGCTGCTGATTAACGCTGACGAACCGCACGTGCCGGACGCTGCGAGAACCGCGGCTGCACTGTCTGCGGCCTGGTGGCCCGCTGGATGGGCTTGCCGGCGGTGGTTGTGGCCGGAGTCGAACCGCTTCTGCCGGTTTCGTTCTTCATGCCGGCCACTTTACCGACCTCATCCCACGTGACCCAGCTGCCGAAGGCTTCACCATCGATGTAGCCGCCTTCCATCATTTTCTGGCCGTTCTTGTGGTACCAGAGCCACTGTCCCTGCTTCTTGCCGTTGACGTAAGTGCCTTCGACTTTCAGCTGACCGTTGGGGTACCACCAGCGGTGTGTTCCCACGGGCTGGTTCTCCACGTATTCGCCTTCAGTCTGGCGACCGCCGTTGGTGTACCAGTATGTCCATTTGCCCGTGCGGAGCTTGTCACCCGCCTGCTTGACCACCTTGAATTCCAGGCGACCATCCCACCAGTCGGGACTGGCCACCATCCGGTTGGTGGGATACAGGTAGCTTCCTTCCACGGATTTTTCACCGTTGTCGAACAGCTTGGTGAAGACGGCTTTCCGGCGTCCCGCAACGTACACGTCGTCGAGGGTCAGCTCGCCTTCGGGGCTCCATTCTTTCCAGACTCCGTCCAGTTCGCCGTCGCTGTAGGAAATTTCCCGCTGCTTCTGGCCGTTAGGATACCACCAGATGGCAGTTCCGTTCAGCTGGTCTGCATGGAATTCCCAGGAACTGACCTTCCGGCCTTTGGCGTCGCTGACAATCCAGGAACCGGTCAGCTTGCCTTCGATGAACAGCGCTTCGGAACGCAGGGGCTGTTCGAACTTGAGGGACTCGTCAATGTCGGCCTGATCGCCGGTGGTGGCGGTGGCGGCGGTGAGACGATCCCCTTCGATTTTCACATGCCAGCGAATCCAGCGCCCCTGCCGCAGACCCTTCCAGTAGTTGCCCCAGGCAATTTTCTGGCCATCGGGCGACCACATGGTCCACTCGCCGTGATTCTTGTAGTTCAGGTTTTCATCACGAATCACCTGACGCTCAATTCGGATGCGGCGGTTGTCGTACCGCTCCCGAATAACTTCCGGCTGGGGAATGGCTTCCGGCTGTGCAGCTGTTACGCGAGTGACCTGTGCGGGCTGAGCTTCCAGCACCGGGAAGGCGGCGGCCCGGGAAGGTTCCGCCGGTTCGGGAGAAACCAGCCGCGTGGCCGGTTCAGGAGTAGTGATCTTCGGCACCTGGCCGACATCAATGCGGGGGAACGTCTCGCCCGCATCGCTTTTTCTGGCGGGGAAGAATTCGTCGTCCACCGAGACATTGCGAGTGCCTGTCTGCGTTTCGAACTCCGGTTCCTCCGTGGACCGCTCAAAATCGCTGGAGCCTGTCCGGGAGGTGGAATCCGAGCTGCTGTCCAGTTGCAGCGGTTCGGCAAACAGCGGGCGGAACGGAGCCGCCTCGGTCGCGGCGTCGTCGGCCATCGCCGCTCCCGCCGTTTGCAGCGTCACCGCCCAGCCGAGGGCCAGGCAGGTGAATCGCTTCCTGCGATTGAAAAACATCCGTATTCTCCTGATCTGCTGAGTTCGGGATCATTGGCCCGGACTGTTCGGCGTAGGGAAGACCTGTCGGGACAGCTTCCGCCCTGGTAACGGTTCTTCAGGATCAGTCGTGCGTGCAGGCAGCACCGGCCTGTCAGAGCATCACCGGTGAATGCGGGCATTCGCTCTGGCATTGCTCCGGCCCATGTACTGCTGCCAGCACAATGTCCTCCTGGCACCCCGTTTTCGGGCAATGCCCTGCACTCGTGCCATACCTGAAATCCATGCTGAGCTGACGGTGCTCCCGGATGCATTCCGGCCCGAAGGGGGCTGCAATACTCCGGTTTGATTTCAGGGGGACTCTCCCGAGCTCTGTGAGCCTCGAGACTTCCCCGGGAATGAAACCGGACATCCGTAATGAGAGCTGGCAACGCAGCAACTGGATCAACAGGATTTCTCGCGCAATCTGTCACTATCGATCGGTTACCACTCCTCCACCGTCTGAAGATTCCTGACACGCCCCACAGGACACGATCAATGGTTCATCTGCCTGCAGAAGACCCAGAGCACGATTCCGGGGCAGCTTCAGTAACCCCGTGAATCCGCAGGATCGTCAAACTCGGCCAGACTCCCGTGACCCGGCGATGCATGAAGGCAGGAGGCAGTGACCGGAAGTCGCGATTTCGAAGGAAAGTCCGCGGCTGGTGACCGGAGTTGTCGGCAGGAGAAGCGAAAATCCCTGTAGACTGGGCAGGCAGAGTACGGGAGAAACCGCCACATTCCATCGACAGTCGCAGAATGTGCAGCAGGCGGGCCAGGCTCGCGGATCGTTGCAGAACTGAAGGCATGTGCGGTTCGAACAGCCACGGAACTGGACAGAAATGACCAGTCGCAGGCTCGCCCCCGCCAGGTGGGCCGGGGGATCCGTCTGTCCCCAGGTTCGCAGAAATCCTAGAATTCACAGACACAACAGATGACTGGTGTGCTGCGCTGGTGGTGTTCCACCGGGGTACTGTCCACAAAACCAGACGTCTCCCCCGGATCCACTCCATTCAGTCGGGAACTGCTGATGCCCGTAATTCGCACCACCAGCCCGCGCGCAATTGCCGTATCTCTCCTGAATCCCCAGTTTGGGGAAATCCCCCCGCGAACCGCCTCGCCGCGACGTGTGATTCTGCTGCTGGCGGTGTTGTGCTGTGTGCTGCTGGGGCCTGGAGGCGAGCAGCAGGCCCGGGCCTGGCAGAGACAGAGTTCCGCGAATTCCCGGAATCTCTCCCGTCGTTCAGGCGGCCAAGTCCAGACTCGCGATCTGCAGCGGCTGGCGCGGGTGCGGGAACAGCATGCGGCTCTGCGGGAAAAGTTCTCCGCCGATCTGAATGAGCTGGCCAGCTGGTGTGATGAGCACCGTTTTCCGGAAGCGGCCGCCCGCATTCGCCGGCTGGCCCGTCCGGTCGATCCGCAGATGCTGCTGGGCAGCCCGCTGCCAGCCGAAGTTCAGCCCGATCTTTCCCCTTCTCTGCCGGCCGAGGAACGGCACTGGCAGGCGCAGCTGCGATTTCTGCAACGGGAATTCGCAGCCGATCTGTACCTGCTGTCCCGCCGCGTGCTGAACGATGGTTCGCCCAGCTACGCTTATGATCTGGTGCGTGAAGTCGCCCGGCATGATCCCGATCATCGCACGGCCCGCCGGCTGCTGGGGTATGTGCGGCTGGGAGAAGAATGGGTCACGCCGTATGCCGCGCGAATGCAGCGTTCGCGGAATGTCTGGCATGAGCGGTTCGGCTGGCTGCCGAAAACGCACGTGGAGCGTTACGAGGCGGGTGAGCGGTTCTTCCGCGGCCGGTGGATGTCGGCCCGGCAGGAAGAAGAGATTCGACGGGATTTCAGTCAGGCGTGGGAGGTCCATACGGAACATTTTCTGGTGAAAACCAACCACAGCCTGGAACGGGGGGTGGAGGTCGCTACGGCTCTGGAAGATTTCTACGGCTTCTTCTTCCAGACGTTTGCGGCCTTCTTCACCGACAGCGAACAGATGAAAAAACTGTTCTCCGGCGGGTCACGCAGCACGACCGTACCGCATCCGCATGAAGTGCACTACTACCGGACCCGGGACGAGTACAACGCGAAACTGGTCAGCAAGATTCCGCAGATCGCCATCACCAACGGGCTGTATTACACCAACGACCGCACGTCCTACTTCTTCCATGACCCGGAGCAGGAAAACGACGCGACCCTGTTTCACGAAGCCACGCACCAGATGCTGTATGAGTCCTCGTCCCGCGACCGGGCGATTGCTCAGAATGCGCATTTCTGGATTATTGAGGGAATCGCCTGTTACATGGAGTCGTTCCACCGGGAGAAGGAAACCGTCTCGCTGGGCGATCCGCGGTACACCCGGTTTGTGGCGGCCCGCTACCGCTACATGGTCGACAGCTACTACGTGCCGCTGGCCGAATTCGATGCGATGAGCATGCTCGAGTTTCAGACCTCACGCGATATTGCCCGCAATTACAGCCAGGCTTCCGGTCTGTCGCACTTCTTCATGCACTACGATGGCGGCCGTTACCGCGATGCGCTGATTGAGCACCTGGCCCAGCACTACCAGGTGCAGCCGGGCGGTCTGCGCCGTATTCAGTCGCTCGATGAACTTACCGGCGTCAGTATGGCCGAACTCGACCGGCAGTACGGGGAGTACACCCGCGAGGTGCAGGCTGCGATTCGGGCGGAACTTGAAGATCAGGCCCGGGAAGGGGCTGCTCCGGTTCAGCCCTGAACCGGTCCGAGCCTGGAACTGGTTCAGCAGGGTATCCCGTTCAGGGTTCTCTCCTGAGGAGGCTGCGTGGTGCGTCAGCGCCGGGGCAGCAGCACTGGGCAGCAGCTGGTGAACCGGACAGCGTTCCGCAGGCGCGCGGCTTCCCTTCAGAATGCGGAGGTACGCGGGCGGAAGATGTACTGTGGAATGCAGACGGGAGGCCGAACCTGACTGGCTCGACCTCCCGCGGAATCTGCTCAGTGACAGCGAGAACTCACTGCCGTACGTGCAGACGGACTGGTCAGGTGGCGTTGTTCTTCGGCTTCTTCGGCCGGGCACCATCCGGCCGCGATTCACGGGCTTTCTTCAGCTGCTCCCGCTGGTCGGCCGTGAGAATCTCGGCCAGTTTGCTCCGGCCTTCTTCCATCAGCTTCTGCATTTCCGCGCGAACGGCCTTCTGAGTCTGCTTCTGCTCGTCGGTCAGCTGCACGGCAGCATCGACGGCGGCGCGGAAGTCTTTGCCCTTCTTTCCCGCTTCGCGGGCTGCGCGGAATGCTTCGCGGCGGGCCTTCTGCTGATCTTCGGTCAGAATCTCGTTCGATTTCTTCAGGAGTTCGCCCATTCTCGGGGCGTATTCCTTCGACAGCGCATCGACTTTCGCCTGCTGTTCTTCACTGAGGGCGATCGACTTCGGGAGGCGGAACATGTTCCGTGCCCTGCCCTGCTGCCGCTGCTGCTGCTGCTGTCGGGCGGCCTTCTTCTTCGGAGCAGCCGCCTCACCATCGGCTGCCAGCAGCGGGGCAGCCAGAACACCGGCCAAAGTCATCAGACAGACGGAACGCAACATCGTCTTCATCGGATTCCGACTCCAGGTAAACAGAGATCATCATCAGTTCGCCGCTGTCAGCTGCCTCACAGGCAAATTCGGGTAACAGCAGCGAATGTGTTCTTCAGTTCGTCAGGCCATGCCTCTCCGCGGGAGCTTCCCGGCAGAGTGGCATGGGCTGGTCCCGTAGCTGTCGACTCCGGGGAGATGACAGCTGACGGGAGGTGTTCCCTCTGTGCTCATCAGGAGAACAGCTCGGAAATGACCTGACCATCCCGCACGATCATGATCGGCCGACCGGTGGCCGTGTGATATTCCTTCGTGTGGTCGATCCCCAGCGAATGGTAGAAGGAAGCGGCTGCATCGGAGGGGGACCAGCCATCACCGGCGGGACCGGTGGCTTTGTCGTCGCTGGCACCCAGCACACGGCCGCCGGCAATGCCGCCGCCCGCCATCAGCATGAACA
>JAGQPV010000139.1 GCA_020426545.1 Planctomycetaceae bacterium | reverse complement strand
GCCGCATCCTTCTTGGCTTCTTTGGTGATGCTGTCGACCGTCTTGCCGCTCGTGCTCTTGACGACGTTTTCGGCGGCGGACTCCAGCAGATCGTCGACGTCGTTTTCGGTTTTCTTGACGGCGGCAGCCGCCAGCTGCTGCTGCTTGGGCGACCAACGCAGCACATCAACCGGCAGAGCAAACGCCAGACGGTCTGCCCGAATGAGCCCACCAGACGAACGCTGCTGCTGCACGAAGCCCTCCAGCCCCGCCTGATCGAACCCCTGCAGGTTCAGGGGAACCGTCCAGTCCCAGCCCAGCTCCGCCAGCACCCGGCGGACATGCCGTTTCTGCAGGCGGTCATCCAGTCCTTCGCGGTTCAAACCCTTCGCGGAACGTGTCGCCAGCAGGGTCCACTCTCCAGGAGCCGTCGCCACCGCCGCCACGTCGGTGAACACACTCATCACCGACCGCACCAGCGAGGCCACCGCTTCCGGACCGAAATCCATGTGCTGCACCCGCTGACAGAAAATCCCGTCCTGATTCAGCTGGGCCGCCGCCGCGCGATAAAAACCGGGCGAACTGTAAGCCAGCGACTGATGCAGCGAAGTCTGGTCGGGGCTGGAAATCACCACATCGTACTGCCCGGAAGCCGTGCGAACCGCCAGGGCCGGATCCAGCGAAACCATCGCCAGCCGGTCATCCTGTCGCGGATCCGCATGCAGCTTCGGCCACACGCTGCGATTCAGCAGGGTATGCAGTCCCCGGTCACCTTCCACGCACACCAGCTGCTTCACCGGAAAGGCCAGCCCGGCATGCACCCCGGCTCCCGTGCCGGCCCCCAGCAGCAGCACATTGTGCGGGCTTTCGTGCATCGCCAGCGGCAGAGCCATCTGCATGACTTCCGCGGCAAACTGCGGACAGACGGCCGGGTTCCGGCTGACGGCCGATTTCGGCACGCCACCGTCCCGCAGCTGCAGCTGCACGCCCCGCATGCTCCACAGTGACAGCGTTCCGTTGTCGCCTTCCGTCTGATCGACCAGCCGCGTTTCATCCAGATGCGGCAGCATGGCCGGCGGCAGGTCGCCCCGGCTGGCCAGGAAAACCCGGGTCGAAAACAGCAGCTGCGCAGCGAGCGACGGATCAGCCCGGTGCTGCCACACTGGCCCCAGCAGCATCACGACCACTGCGAATGCCATTGCGCCCGGTGCCAGATACCGCGCGAACCGGGGGAATCTCGAACCGGCAGTCGTGGTACCACCGGACTGCTGTGCGAACAGGCTTTCCGCATCGGACGATCCACGGGCCACACGCTGCAGCAGCACGGCGATTCCCGCCAGAATCACTCCGGCCGGCAGCAGAGTCGCCGCCAGGCTGCCGGCGGACAGCCAGCGGAAACCGAACCACCACACACTGCACATGCCGGCCAGCAGGGCCAGTGCCTGACAACCGGGCAGCAGAGAACCGGCCGCATCTGCACCACTCACCTGGCGAATGTCTGCCGGAAGATCATCCGCAGTTCTGCCCGCCGCAGCAGCTTTGCGGGCCACCATGGCCCACAGCAGGCCGCAGGCAACGCCCACCGGCAGAGACGTCAGCCACACCATACCCGCCCGCAGCCCCAGCTGCAGCCACGCATACGAAACATGAGCATTGAACCACAACTGAACCTGAACGGCCTGCGGGAAACAGGCCATCAGCACGGCCAGCCAGAATCCGGCCAGCAGGCAGGCGGCCACCCCAGCCTGAAGCGGACGGAACCTGCTGCGGCGGGCCAGCTGCCAGCCGGCAGCACATCCCCCCGCCAGGCCGGCCCAGAACATGATTCGCACCGAGAATGTCGCCGGCATCAGCTGAAACACACCACGTGCCAGCACGGCGGCAACACAGCCCATCCAGAAGGTGGCGGCCAGCGTCCAGCCGCGGGAAGCAACTGTCGGGGCAGCACCGTTCACGGCAGCTGCGGGGTATTGATTGTTCGAGATCCCGGCCTCTGTCGGCGTTTCATCCGCCGTCTGCCAGCCAGGCAGGAAGCCGCTGTAAGCCGCACTGTGAAGGCCCAGCCGTACCACCAGCAGCAGACACAGCACCGCGGCCACCGGCTGAATTCCAGCCAGGGGGCCAGCCAGCACCGCCATCAGCACCAGCCCGGCAGCAAACCCGGCCATCACCCGCACACCGCCACCCTGCGGATCGCGCTGGTGGCCGGCGGCACGTCCCACGGCAGCCGCCAGGGCCATCGCGGGAATTCCGGCCAGCACACTGCCACCCACATAGGCCAGCAGCAGGGCTCCACCAGTCTGAGCCAGTACGGGCAGGCTCATCCGCCCGATGACCCCGGCTGCCGTTTCGGCCAGCCAGGGCAAAGCGAGGGCAAACACCGCCACGCCAGTCAGCAGAAATTCACTCGCGAAGTCACGCAGCCCCTGCGGCTCGCCGGTCTCCGGGGAGACGGAACCCAGACCAGCCGCCGAAGACCAGCCCAGCTGCACCGCCAGCGCGACGGCCAGCAGCAGGCCCGTGGTGACCGGAAGAGAGGTTCCCAGAACGGCCAGCACCGGGTGCGACACACAGACTGCCAGCACACCAGCGGCAATGCCCGCTTCCAGGGGACCAGGACTCTGGTCGAGTCTGAGCGAGGGCCGCCAGCCGAGAATCCGGCGCACAACGGCCGTACGACCCAGAAACTGGAACGGAGGGAACTGCGTAACGGCCTGAACTGCAGAGCGGGCCGGGAGAGTCAATCGCATGGCATCCTGCCGCTGAATCAGACGCAGCGTCCTGCTGCTTCTTTGGATTGCACGTAGGGAATTCCGCACAGTTGTAGGCGATCGGCAGTTTCTGCCGCAAGGTCAGTCCCGGTATGCACTCCGGCAGACAGCCTCTTCCCGCCGCTCGAGCCCTGCTGCTCCGCTCAATGCAGCATCATCGGAACGCAGAACCCTGTGCCGGACGACAGCCCGCACTTTCGCCGCTTCCCCCACTCGCCCTGATCTGCCCACACCAGCAGACACGCAGTCGAAGTTCAGAGGAACCTGGCAGAAACGGCTGGGCGAGCTGCGCAGCGCCGCTGGGCAGAATGCAGAAAACAGGACCTCTGGGGGCCAGACGCTGCGATTGTTCACGCAGCCCACCTGTCCTCTGCGTTACGGGAGGTTCCAGCGGCTGGGGTTCATTCCCGGTGCTTCCGACTTCATTCCCGCGGGTTTGTTCCCGCCGTGAAAATCCCAGTCGCGGCTGTTCCGCGAACCGAAAAAGGGCTGGACCTGTTCCGGCAGCTGTGCCACCTGGCCCGCATCCCACTCGTCCACTGTATCGATCGGTCCAGCCCAACCGGGGCGATAGCCAATCGCCAGCATTTCCCGCGGCCGGTCACCGGTATTGGGAAAATTGCCGTGGAACACCCGGTGGTTGATCAGTACGGCGGAACCCGCCCGGCAGGGCACCATCACTTCCTCCGGATGACGTTCATACCGCAGGTAAGGGTTGGCATCGGGGTGCATGGAAATATGCGAATGCGGCACCACCCGGAACGGCGAGACTTCCGGCGTCAGGTCGTCGAGATAGTACAGCACCCGCACCAGCCACGGGCAGCTGCCCTCGTAACCAAAAATTTCCGAACCATACGGCTGCCCGTCGGCATGCAGGCTGATACCCGGGTGCCCGGGCTCGCTGCGGGCGTAGGTGTAGCTCATCATGACGATGTGCTCACCCATTAATGCCCGCAGGAAATCAACCGTCGGAGAATGCGCAATCAGACCCGTCAGCAGCCCCCCGCGAAATTCCAGGTGCTGGCAGTAACGCTGCCTGTCACTGTAATTGACAGCCTGTGTCGGCAGCCGGGCCGTTTCCTGCTTCAGGCTGGCAATCTGCTCTGCATCAAGCAGATCGGGCAGCACCAGATACCCTTCCACCTCCAGCTGGCGGATTCGCTCACCGGTGGTCAGCGCCGACCAGTCGCGGTCGTCGATCTGCAGGGTATCTGCGGGGCTGCTCATGCGAATTCTCCATCAGTCGCTGGTTCTCAGCAGTTCGGGTCAGCAACTGCCGCCTGAAAATTACTGTCCCCTGTCTCCCGAGAGACTGCGGACCGTTTCGGCACTGATCGCACCACCATAAAACCGCAGGTCCGCCATCCGCCCGCGGAAGTAATCGCGCGAGCCGAAACCAACCTGCAGGGGGGCGTCGGCCGCGAGATCGAGATCAGCCGCGAACGAAGAAGACGTCGAGGACAGCTTGCCATCCACATACAGCTTCAGCTGGCCGGCTTCCCGCACGGCCGCCAGATGATGCCAGCCAGGTTCCAGCGTCTTGTCGTGGGTGGCCACATGACCGATTTCAACGGAATGCACCCGCCCGGCCGGCAGCGTCCCGGCAAACAGCTTCCCCTGGTATTCGGCCATCGACCACACCCGCCGGTACTTCACATCGGGCGTCATATCGAGCCGGACAATCTTCTTCCAGTCCTGCCCGCCATCGAACCGGTACACTTCTCCGGTGGGAAGCGAGCCGCCATACATCTGCCCGTTGTAAACCAGCAGCGGCATGCTTTCCTTCTCTTCCCCGAAATGGCCGACCAGATCCCATTTCGCCGCTCCGTCTTTCACGCCACCAAACCGGTACACGCGGGCATTCGGCCACTCGCTGACATACAGCTCTCCCCGCCAGACGGCGAAACCATAAGTCTGCGTGGCCTCCGGCAGCACGCCCAGGTGCTCCCAGCTTTTCCCGTCGTAACGGTACACCGCGCCTTCATCATAACCTGTGGCATAAATATGCCCGTTATACACACCCAGGGCTTCCACCCGCTTTTCCTCGGGTGTTTCGCAGGCCGTCCAGCTGGTTCCGCCTTCATAACGGAAGAAGCCTGCCGGCGCATACATCGAAGAAGCATATAGCTTCCCTTTGAAAACCGTCAGACCGTTAATGGCTTCCACTTCAGGCAGCTGCCCGCAGGAAACCCAGCGATCGGGCTTTTCCCAGCGATAAACGCGGCCGCCCATGTTCGGATTATCCGACTCCGCCAGGCTCGAACCTTTCAGTCGATACCGGCTGACCGCCGCATACAGCTCTCCATCGTAAACCGCCAGGCTGGAAACCGAATTACACAGGTCGGGAGCACCCAGATCGTGCCAGGTGGTGCCATCGAACCGGAAGACACGGCCCGCTTCCTTCACACCGGCTTCGCAGGTGCCGGCAAACAGGCTGCCATCGTGTACAGCCATGGAATAGATCAGCACGGCATTTCCCAGCCTGCCGTGGTCCGTCCACTTGCCCGGCGTGCTGCCATTGTCGATGCCGAACTCCACCGTCCGCAGCTGCGACTGGCTCGATGTCACACCGTGGGCACTGTGCAGGCCCAGCTGCACACCCCGGCGGGTCTTCGGGTCGTACCGGCTGAAGATGTCACCCGGCACGTCGCCCGTGTTCGGCTCAAGATACACCTTCGCCGAAACGGAAAAATCACCGCCGGTCGGCAGCACCGCATCCGGCACCCCGATCCAGCTGGCCTCACCGTCGAACTCCGCAGACTGCGGCAGACGGCCCTGCTTTGTGAACTGCACTCCATGAATGGTGCCGTGTTTCCCGTTGCCGGAATGATCCTGTGCGTCTTCCGCGAGCGGATAGTGAGCCAGCAGTTTTGGTTCTGCTGCCGCAAGCTGGCCCGCAGTAGCAAGAATCAGCACGGCGGTCAGCCAGCCGGAGGAACGTCGGAGGAAATTCATGAAGTCTGCCTTATTCAACGATGATCTCGGTGGTATGTCGTCAGTTGGGTAAGCTGGGTTCATCCCGGCAGGACAGGCAGCCATCATACGAAACTCCCTCACCAGCCGCACCGCTCGCCGTCCGCCGGAGAGTCTCCCAATCTGATTTTTTCGCGTCATATCGTATGAACACCAATTGACATGCGACCCGCATGCCAGTGCAATCTGTACATCAACTCTCTGGCAGCCACCCGCCCGGCGGACCATTGCATTTGTCACAGGCTGAACAGCCCACGGTTCACTGTGGTGGCGGTGACCAACGATTGAAGTCTCTTCACGGGAGCACACAGCATGATCACAGCCGCATGGACCGACGTCGTCCTCTTCGCACAGCAGAATTCCTCCGGTAGCTATGCTGCCGGAAAAATGTTCGGCAATATCTTTCTGGCGGTCCTGGCCGCGGCCATCCTCTGGAAAGTCTTCACCAGAGACTGAGACCTCAGTTGGCCGGTTCATGCAGTCGGTCGAGCGGCGGGAACGGAAATTCCCGGCTCGGCGTGCGGGCTTCCTGCATCATACGGGCCATGCGGCGAACCCGCTCGGGCTGCTCGGCGGCCAGGTCGCGGGTTTCGCCCGGGTCGTCCTTCAGGTTGTACAGCTCGATCCGGAGCGGGTCGTCGTTCTTCTTCAGCATGTTCTGTCGGATGGCCTTCCAGTCGCCCTGCCGCAGCGCCTGCTGCCCGCCATAGGCCGGGAACTCCCAGTACAGAATTTCGTGCGGCTGCTGGTCCTTCGCTCCCCTCAGCAGCGGGGCGAAGCTCAGCCCGTCGATTCCTTCCGGAGTGCGGCTGCCCGTCAGCCCGGCAATGGTCGGCAGCAGGTCATGAAAGCCAAGCGGCATGTCAGCAGTCGTGCCGCCGGCAATTTTCCCCGGCCAGCGAACCAGCAGCGGGACGCGAATTCCGCCCTCATACAGGCTGCCCTTCCGCCCGCGAAACGGCCCCGCCGATTCGAAGAAATCCGAATCGGAACCGCCCAGCCGGTCATAAGTCGGCCCGTTATCCGACGTGAAGAACACGACCGTATTCTCCGCCAGATCCAGCTCTTCCAGCAGCTTGAGGATCTGGCCGATCCCCCGGTCCATTTCAGTCACCATGGCGGCATATCCAGCCCGCGGATGCGGATGCTCCAGGTAGCCACGATGTTTGTACTCGGCTTCCGGAATCGTGCCCGTGTACTCCTCCACCGCAGCCGGCGGAGCCTGAATGGAGAGATGCGGCACCGCGAACGGCAGGTACAGCAGGAACGGCTGCTTCTGATGGCGGCGGATAAATTCCAGCCCCTCCTTCACAAACTGATCCTGAGACCAGGTTTCGCCGTGCAGAGTGCGGTCGTTCCCCGGTTGTGGTTCCTTCTTCGCGTTCCGCCACAGGAATTTCGGGTAATGGTTGTGGGCGTGCCGCTGCGCATTGAATCCGTAAAACAGATCAAACCCCTGCCGGGCGGGATCGCCCGTCGTGCCGAAGTGACCCAGCCCCCACTTGCCCATCGCCCCGGTGGCGTATCCCTGCTCCTTCAGGATCTCGCCAATGGTGACTTCCTCCGGCGGCAGCGGGTACTGACTGGGGAACTCCCAGCCGTACTTCTTCGCCAGTTGCTCCGTCCCTTTGGGGCTGCCGTTGTTCCGCACGTGCGCGTGCCCGCCATGCCGCCCGGTCATCAGGCAGCAGCGGGACGGTGCACACACGGCATTGCCCGCATAGAAGCTGGTGAACTTCATCCCGTCGCGAGCCAGCGAATCCAGATGCGGCGTGCGAATCCACTTCTGGCCGTAACAGCCCAGTTCCCCGTAACCGAGGTCATCCGCCATGATCAGCACGATATTCGGCGGCGCTGCCTCTGCCCCGGCAGCCGCATTCGCCTGCAGCATCGGGACATCGAACATCAGGGCCAGCAGCAGCCACATGGCCGCTGCCGCAGCCCGAGAACGCGAAGGACAGAGTTTCTTCCTGAGGAAACATGAATGACCGGTCATGGCTGCTCCATGGAATCTGATTCAAAATGATGCCGCAATCTGCGGCAACTGGCTCCGCCGCTCAGGGCCGGCCAGCCCGTCTCCGCCAGGCACGCTGATTACCCCATAGCGGTTAAGGACGCTGTTACTGCCCGTCGCCTGCGAGGATGTCCTCCAGCACTCGGCCCTTCGCCGATTCCAGTTTCACCCCCAGCAGCCGCGCGATGGTCGGGGCCACATCGATATTCTCGATCACACCCACTTCGTCCCGCTGGCGGATCCCGGCCCCGGAAGCCACAAACACCGCATTCATTTTCGGGTTGGTCGACAGGAACCCGTGCGTGCCCAGCGTGGACGTACTCTTGATCACGAATTCGTCGCCGCTGGCCGTTCCGTTGAACCCGTAGCCGTCCTTGCCCACCAGAATCAGGTCGGCCATGTGCCGGTTCTCGGTCGGCAGCGGCAGCCCCAGCTCGGCGAACCGTTCCGGTGTCAGCACATCGGCAATGCCTTCCTTCCCACGGAACAGTTCCAGCACCTGCTGGCGGTCCTCATCGGCTTTTTCCGGCACGGTGAGATACAGCATGCCCACGCCGCCTTCGGGATACACGTGTGCCCGGGCCGTGACGGCCTTCCCGCCTTCCACCGTCAGCAGCCCCGCCTCCCGCAGCAGCACATTCGGCTGCAGCGTTTTCGGAATCGACATGAATCCGTGGTCCGCCACAATCAGGAAGGTGGTGCGCTCCAGCATGCCCGCCTCCCGCACCGCTTCCACCACCCGGCCCACGCAGGCATCAGCAAAACCCAGTGCCGAATGGCCAGCCCAGGAACCCGGCCCATACTTGTGATGCACGGCATCCACATTCAGCAGGTGCAGCAGCACCAGATTCGGCTTGTGCGTCTGAATCGCATGAATCGCGGCATCCGTCCAGGTCGTGTCGCGGGCCGCCACGCTCAGCTTCATGAAGCCTTCAATCCGCTCGTCCGACAGCACGCCCGCGGCTTTCAGTTCCTCCAGAAACGCCGGCGTGGTGTGCTCGAACGTCTCGGGCACATCGGGAAAATCGAAATCAATTGATTTCGCATTGCGGGTGCAGGGCCAGTTGATCGAGGCCACCGTCTGCCCTGCCCGGTGCAGCACCTCATCAATCGCCGGAGCGTAGACCATGTCCGCCCGGTCCTTGCGGGGATTCACTTTCACGGGCAGGCCGGGACTCCACTCCAGCACCCCGTTGAACATCACTCCGTGCGTTTCGGGCCTTACGCCGGTCACCAGCGATGTGTGATTGGGCCACGTGACCGACGGGTTGGAAACCGTCATCCCCTTCGCGCTGGCCCCCAGCGCTGCCAGCCGGCGGATATTGATCACCGGCGCACTCGGGTCATGCAGATAGTCCGCCGGGAACCCGTCAATGCTGATCAGCACCACATGCCGCTCGGGCCGGTCTGCACCAGCCACCGGCCGCACAGCCACCGGGCCCACCGCCAGAGTCAGCACCATCCCCAGCAGGAAGGAATATCGAAAACATCCACTCATGGTCAGCCTTTGCACAGGAGCATCTTCAGAGCGTCGATCATCAGGTTCACGGGAACCGCCTGCGGTCCGTAACCCATGGTACAGCGGATGCCCGGTGAGGGCACGCGGGCGGGGCAGCAGCCACCCAGACGGCTGAAATCAGATTGTGACCCGCATTAAATACCACAGCCAGCTGCACACCAGGCCGCCTGTAATTGCGAACACCACCAGACCAGCATATCGACCGAATCCCGGTCTGCGGCGAATCGCCGACCAGCCGAAACCCGCGGAGAACGTCAGCAGCACGAACTCGCCGATGTAATATGGCACGGGATGCCGGGCGATATACGGAATGCCGTTGGATGCAATTACCACATATCGCAGATAATACACCCACATACAGATTCCCGCGGCCACCGCCTCGATATTGAACTGCCGGCCCGGCAGGTGCGATTCGGCAGCCGCTGAGTGCCTGCGAAACATGGCGGCCGGCATTGGGATTCCTCGTGCTGCCTTGTCGTTCGAGCAGTCGTGCCGCACCGGTCTTTTCCCTCTGCGTTTCTTGTAAGTTCCAGTTGTCGTGATTGCGGGGGATTCCTTACCGGCGAACGCGCCGCACGACCCTCGTCGGCCGTGACCGTTCATCGAGAATCATGGTGCCGTCTTCGAGAAGCGGTTCTATTCCCTCCACGGTCATCAGTTCCGCCGGAACGGGTCTGTTGACGCTCTCCCATGCGAACCGCAGATCGTATGTCTGCAGCCTTTCCTGCCCGGTGTACTGCTCGTGCAGCGTAAAGGTCTCCGGCACCCACACTTTTTCCATCTGCGTCCACGAAGCAGTGCTGACCGACTGCGGCTGCCAGCGGCCTGCTGCATCCCGCATCAGCAGTTCACTGCGAGTCGGCGAACAGTCCTGACGGGTGTTGAACCACACCTCCCACCGGAATTCCTCAGCCGGCGGCGGTGCTGCAGGGTCGGCAGGTTTCGGGGGCACGAGGGAGACCTGGACGATTCCCTCCTGCCTTTCAGTCACGTCCGCCAGGCGCCAGTGTCTCAGGCGATCGACCGTGGCCTCGAGCGGCCCTGCCTCGCGGACGAGATCCCACGGGGCCGCGCCCAGAATCCGCACATTGATCGGCGCCAGTTCTGCAGACGGCCGGACATCAGGCTGCCGAATGAGGCATTCCCCCGAAACGCCTTTGATCCAGCCGGCAGAGGCATAGATGCTGTATTTCGGAGTGCGGGCAAAGTTCAACTGCAAAGTGATTCCGGTCAGCGGCTTATCGGGGCCATTGTCCCAGAGACCGGGTTCCGTTCTGTCGAACCGCAGCATCCGGGCTTCGTAATCGAAGGCCGAATAGATCGTCACCGGCCCCCGGTACGCCGGGAATCGTTCGTTTTGTGCGGTCCCGTCGCGCTTGTCGCCGACAGCACGGTAAATCCCGCTCTGCAGTTGCCTGCGGCTCAGCTCGTACGAATTCAGGATCGACTCAAACCTTTCCCGCTTCTCTCTCGATACAGCGGCTTCTTCAGCATCGGCAGCACCGCACAACAGAATTGTCACGCTCAGAATCGAGTTCATCTGGACCCTCAGTCTGCAGGATGCAGTCGGTCGTCTCATGCGAATCGCTCGCCGCCTGCCGTGACTGCCCTTCTCCGGCCGAAGGCGCAGGAAAGGCAGACGTACGTCAAGGTGCAAAAGCCGTCCCTGGTTTCCCCCCTCCCCTTATACCCTGCCTGCCAGGGAGGGGAATAGGACTCGCGACATCGCCGTGTCTTATCTGTGTTTAATCCGTGTTAAGCTGTGGCTCAAATACTCCGGTGGGACTTCGCGGACTCGACCCACCTTACTGGACAATCCCTTCCAAAGGTGTGACTTGCCGAACTGGAGCGGGAGCAGGAATCCCGCAGGGTTTCATGCAATTTTGTGAAACAGCACCCCACCATTTAAGCCGTGTCGCGACACGACGGAAGACTTCGCCTCAATACCCCACCGCGGCGCCGTCTTTTCTCGGTTCCG
>JAGQPV010000138.1 GCA_020426545.1 Planctomycetaceae bacterium | reverse complement strand
GTCGCAGGGCCGCGATCTGACCGTCGGGTGGGATGTGTCCGGTGCCCAGCGGAAAGCCGTGCTGGACTTCAGCGTGCGGGCGGAAGCGGACAGCGGTTTTGCAGAATCGCTGCGTTCCATTTCCGGCAAGGCGAGCCGCTTTCGCGAGCTGTTCAGCGATGACGCCCCGCTGTCGGTCTCGGCCTCGTGGATGCTGAACGAGCAGGAGCGGAAAGCGCTGGTCCAGCTGCTGCAGGCAAGCGAGCAGGAAACGCGGGCGGGAGTGCAGTCTCTTTCGGGCGAAGCCGGTGCGGATGACGCGGCGGCGGCCCCGGGCAGCGATGCCGTGGGGCAGATTTTCGGATCGCTGAAACAGACGGTGGAGGCTGGCCATATCGATATGTTTGCCCGGTTTGTTCCGCAGGAAAGCGGGAAGTTCGTGCTGATTGGCGGCATGCAGCTGGCCGACGGCAAAGAGTTCGGGCGAGGTCTGGGGGAACTGACCGGGCTGCTGAAGGATCATGCGAAGCTGGCCGCATTGAGCCGCAATATCGACAGTCACCGTGGCGTGATGTTTCACCGGCTGGAAGGCAAGCAGATTCGCCGGCAGGATGAACAGGTTTACGGCGAACACCCGGGGCTGTATCTGGGAACCGGCGAAAGCACTTTATGGTTCGCCGTGGGTGGCAGCGATTCACTGGCCGAGCTGAAGCTGGCCATGGACCGGACAGTGGAACAGCCCCCGGTGACGGAAGACCAGGCGGTGGCTCCATTCCGGCTGGCAGCCCGCATCAATCGCTGGATTCAGCTGAACCCGCCTGGCGTGGATGCCCGGCCGGGCCAGCAGATTGCCGCCCAGGCCTTTGGCGCAGGGGGGGACACACTGCTGGTTGATATCCGTCCGACTGAGGACGGAATTCGGCTGCGGGTGACGCTGGGCGAAGCCTTCCTGCGGATGATTGGCCTGGGCGCTGGGCGGCAGTTCGACCGGCGAATGGAACGCGAAGGTCTGTAACGAAGTGCTTTCCATCTCCATGTGGCTTCCGCAGCGGGGACAGGAACGCGGTGCGGTCCACTGGAAATCCCGCCTCTGCAGACTACACTGCTCTCAACCCGACTGCCGGCTGCACCACCACTGTGGGAAGCGGCCCGGTCGGGGGCGGAGGGTGTTTCGCGGTTTCACGCAGTCTCGCTGAAGGCAGAATCAGAATGGCACGGCTTCCCCTGGCGAACTGGAATGGCGAGGAACTGCCCCTGGAGGACGTGCTGGTTCCGGTGCAGGACCGGGCCTTCTTCTTTGGCGATGCGGTTTACGAGGCCATTCGCGTTTATGGCGGGCGGGCCTGGTTGTCCCAGGAGCATTTCGCCCGGCTGTCCCGCAGCCTGGAACTGATGCGGATAGAAGTCGACCTGGCCGTTATCGAACAGCGGACACAGGAGACGCTCGAGCACAGCGGAGTCGAGAACGGGCTGATCTACATTCAGGTGACCCGGGGAGCCGCACCGCGAACGCACTACTTCCCGCCGGAAGGCACCGTGCCGAATGTGCTGGTGTCTGTCAGCGAGCTGGACGGAGATCCGTATGCTCACCTTCGCACAAGCGGAGCGAAGGTCATTACTCATGAGGATCTGCGATGGGCCCGGCGGGACATTAAGACCGTCAACCTGCTGGGCAACTGCATGGCAGCGCAGGCTGCGCGGGAAGCCGGATGTGCTGAAGCGATTCTGATTTCCGCCGATGGATCGCTGACTGAAGGCACCCATACCAACCTGTTCGGGGTAAGTAACGGACAGCTGCTGACTTCGCCCACGGGGCATCACATTCTGCCGGGCATTACTCGCTCGCTGGTGCTGCGACTGGCCGAACGGGCGCAGGTCCCCGTCATCGAACGGCCCTTGACCATTGAGAATGTGTATTCGGTGGATGAGCTGTTTCTGACGGGCACCACCACGGAAATCCTCGCCGTGACCGAAGTCGATGGCCGGGCCATCGGGAACGGGCCGGGCCCGATTACACAGCGGCTGTCGGCAACGTACCACGAAGCGGTGCGGGAATGGCTGGAATCTGCCGGGCACTGAGCTGGCCCGCCGGTGCTTCCAGCCGCCGCGATGAGGTTGCCTCATTCAACGATGCCGTCCGGACAGCCCTCGACGCCGACTGCACATTCCGGCCGACTGCTCTCTCCAGTCAGCCGGTCGACCGGCAGACGGTCCACCGAGTCGGTTCAACACCCATCAGCGGCTGCCGGTACGGGGAGCGGGCTGCCCGTTGCCGGAAAACGATGGCAACGTGGGAATCACAAACAGCGGAGTCCGCTGTGAGGGACGCGGGTCGAAGGCGGAGAGAAATCTGCGGAGGGCGTTGTCCAGCTGCGGGGCGGTCTTGAATGTGGCTTTCGGGTCCGAGGTGGTTCCCCGCACTTCCACACCGACCCATCCGCGGGACACCTCGCCCACCACAAAACTGAAGACCGGGATCGAGATCCGGTTTTTCGGCATCTCGGAATAGAAGTCCAGGGCCAGGCGTCCATCCAGGCCGGCGGTGCCTCTTCCCCGGAGACTCATGGAGTCGCCCACAAGGTCGATCAGATCGAACTGAAACTGCTGACGGAACAGCTGAAATTCCAGGTAAGCGTATTTGAAGGCGGTGCGGTCCTGAGGGGTGAGGCTGAGCACGTTGAACAGCTGCACGAAGACAGGCAGTTCCCACAGGGCGGCCGGGCTGATCTGCAGCTTGCCATGCCCGCTGGCTCCGGAGGCCTGGTTGCCACGGCCATGCAGGTCAATCCAGCCATTCATTACACCCCGGATATCGGTGGCTGTGGGATGATAGCGGCGGGCGTAGCTTTCCAGCTTGCCATTGGACAGAGTGGCCTTGACGCGATAGACGGGCTCTTCCGCCAGCAGAATGGCACCATCCACGGTGATCAGTCCGTCGATTGCCCGGGCGGTGATTCGGTCCCTCAGTGGAACCTGCGGGGGATTGTTCTCGTTCTGCACCGGCTGCAGAGCCAGGCTGGAGCCGAGTGTGAGCCGCTGGCCATTCAGCACAAACGGGCCACGCACCTGCGTGAGCTGATGATCGAGCAGGACGACCGAATCGAGGTCGAGCTTGCCTTCCAGCTGGACTTCATTGCCATCGTACTGTCCCGCCGTGTTGATTCGCCCGTGCAGATTCTTCAGATCGATGCCGGCGGTGACTTCCGCTCCGGAATAGACAGATTCAATATCCCAGGCGGCAGTGACGGGATCGTCAGGACGATCGGTCCCGCGAAACTCCACCCAGCCGGAAAGTGACACCGGGCCGCGGGGGTTGATGGTCGATACGGCATCCCGCAGCTGGCCCGGCAGGGCGCGGCGAAATTCCCGGTCGGGAATCAGGTCGTCGACAAATGCGTCGGTCAGCCGGAGGCGCCAGTCACCCTCAGGAGTGGTTTCCAGCAGGCCACGGGCACGCACTTTCGTTTCATCGTGCGTGGCGGTCAGGCTGTTGATGGTGGCATTTCCGTCTGACCAGGACAGCTGCGCGGCCACGTTTTCCAGCAGCCACGGAAACGATTTCAGACGAAGGCTGCCACCGTGCATCACGAATTCGGGAACGGTCACGTCGGGCGGCCGGCCGCTGGTCCAGTGAATCATGGTCTGCAGATCGGCGGTGCCTTCCAGTGCCAGGCTTTCCCAGGTTCGGCGGAGTTTCTCGGGAAGGGCGTCGCGGAGGCTGTGATCCAGCGGGGCATCGACAGCGGCCACATTCAGAGAGAGCTGGCCCTTCGGCGCTCCCGAGTGAATCCGGAACGAGCCATTCCCCGCCAGCCGGGCGCCAGCATGCCGGCCTGTCAGCCGGGTGAAGGACCACAGGCCACGCGCGGAATCAAACTGCACCTCTCCCGCCAGATCTGTCACTCGCCAGGGGAAATTCTCGTATTCAATGGCTCCCTCCCGGACGGAGGCTGAGAGCGATGTGATCAGCTGCACGGGGCGGGTTTCCGGGATCAGCAGCCGGAAGACGCCATCCGCCATGCCACGAAGCTGCAGGGAATGAAAAGTCTTCTGCAGATTGGGCGGACAGGCCGATCGGAAGGATTCGTCCAACGGCAGCTGGCGGGCAACGATCTCGAGTTCTGTCCGTGCAACCGGGCCGGGATTGGTGACCGTGCCTTTGACGGAAACCGGACTGGCTCCAGCCAGCCCGCGGAAGTCGAGTTCCAGTTGCTGCCCCCGCTGCTGAACCGTGCCTTCGACCTTACGAACGCGAAGCGGAAACCGGGAATGGGCCACCGAGCAGTCCTGGGCAGTGGCCCGGAGATCGCGGTAGCCCCAGCGTCCATCCACCGTGCGAACGACCGACAGAGACAGATCCACCTGGCCGGAGGGAGCGAGCGAATCGTACAGTCGGCCCAGGCCGGGTGTCAGCTGGCGGCGCAAACGGGAATCGAGCACGAGACTTTTGATTTCGGCTTTCACCAGTGCCGAGCAGGACGGTTGCTCTCTGTCGACGGTGCCATCCAGGCTGAAGCGGGTCACACCGTTTCTGGCTGAAAGCCCCTGCAGTTTCAACGTCTGATTATCAAAGAACAGCTGCCCCTGCAGTTCGTGCAGCGGAAAGGGCAGGGCGGGACTGGTGATCTGTCCCCGGCGAATCTGCAGCGACAGATGAAACTCTGGTTCTGTCCCCCGCTCCTGCTGAGACGCGCCAAACTGCACGTCGAATGTTGCTTCGATACCGGGATCCGGGATACCGACCGAAGTGGCCTGAGAGGAACTGGCTGGCGGCGGGCCGGCCGGTGTAAACGGGATGGCGTTACTGTTCGAAGCGACCTGCGGCAGCGAGGATGCCTGGTCGCGTTCGGCTACGGATTTTCTGATGCTGGCATCGAGTGCAATCAGACGGCTGCGAAACTCGGGCGAGAGGCTGGCCGCCAGGGCCGTCAGCTCGCCGGTAGTGGTGACTTCGCGAATGGCACCTTCCAGAGACCACAGCCCGTCGTCCGGTGTCCACTCGCCGTTGAAACTGAGTGTGCCGGCACCGTTGATGTGCGTCTGCCCGATGAACAGGAATTCCCGCCGTCCCGATGGAACCAGCTGCAGATCGGCGGCTGTCAGATTGAGTTCAGCCGGAAGCTGCCCGGCCGCCCGTTCCAGGACAACCGATAAACTGGCCTGTTGAACCTCGAATTCCGGCAGGCTCTGGGTCGTTTTGGGAGGTGGTGTCAGCCCGCTGAAGTTCCACAGGCCATCGAGCTGCTGCCGCAGTTCCACCTGGGGCTGAATCAGCCGGACCTTCTGAATGTCGATTTCCTGGTACTGGCGAAACCGGTCGATATCAATCACAAGGTGCGCCTGCGGCACCCGGACCAGCACGGTATCGCCCGCGGCATTCAGCAGGGTGAGATCGTACAGTCGAACGCGGCGGCCCCAGTCGAAGCGCGCCCGACCGATGCGGAAATTCCAGCCGGGGGCGATCTTCTCCAGCCGCTGGAGCACGGCCTGTCGCACCAGCTGATCGCTCTCCATCATCAGCGCGTACCCGTAGCCGAGGGCGCCCAGCAACAGCAGGACAACCAGGACCAGCATCCAGCGGGCAGTGCTGCGGACAGTCATTCCCTGATGTCCGGCCGGGGAGACCCGGCAGTGTGTGGAACAGCGGTCTAAGGAACAATGCGGGTTGAAGATTCAGCGGGGAACGGGCCGTTCCGCCGAAAGGAGAAGTCCGTGGCGCGGAGATTTCCAGTACGCGTCTGTGCGCAAACGGGGGGCAGACTGGCCCAACTGCTGATACAGCGGGCGGACTGTAGTTTCCTGCTGGAAAACAGGTCAATACCCAGCTGGCAGAGTGCGGCAGACAGGAAGACTGCGGTGCGGAACTGAGGCCTGCCGCAGCCTGCTTTGCGGGTGCAATGGTGATCTGGCCGTGTTTGCACTGTGATTCCGCAGCCGTCAATCCGGGTTCAAGTGCCTGAGAAGCAGGCGATCCGCGGTCGAGGTTCCGGTAGCGCCGTTGCTCGAAAACCCTGTTTCTGCAGGCATTATGTAACCTGATCTGGCGACCGGCAGGATCTGCAGGAAAGCTGTTGACCAGTTTTCAGACCGCCACTATAGTCCCGCCCCGTCAGCCTGGGACGACGGGTTCCGGCTGTTCTGCTCATCCGCCTCGATCACGAGTCATGGAGACCGCGACCAATGAGTGAAGGGACTCACTCCGCTTCGACCACCCCGCAGCCCGGCAAGACTGCCGCACCGCGTACCCCGAGGTCGAAACCGAAATTTGCTGTGCTGGCCGGTACCGCTGTTGTTGCTGTACTGGCGGCTGTGGCCCTGATGCAGGTGCTGCGAACCGCCGATGACGGCGTTGCTGCCGAGAACCCCGCCGGTGCTGAAACTGCCGGGTCCGTTCGGCTGAACAACCAGAATCAGCAGGCCGTGGCCCGTGTGAATGGTGAGCTGATCACCCGTGACTCCGTGGCCGACGAATGCCTGGCCCGCCATGGCCGGGAAGTGCTCGACAACCTGATCAACCGGCTGATCATTCAGCAGGCCTGCCAGAAGCAGGGAATCCAGGTGACGGCTCAGGAAGTTGATGCGGAAATCGTCAACATTGCCAAGCGGTTCAACCTGACCCGCGACAACTGGCTGCAGATGCTGCAGACTGAACGCGGTATTGCTCCCGGGCAGTATCAGCGGGACATCATCTGGCCGATGCTGGCTCTCCGCAAGCTGGCTGGTTCCGATGTGAAGCTGACCGAAGCCGATATGCAGACGGCCTTCGAACGGGACTATGGTGCCCGCGTGGAAGCCCGGATGATCATGCTGGACAACGACCGGCGTGCCCGCGAAGTGCTCGAAACGGCGATGAAGTCTCCCGAAGAGTTCGGCCGGCTGGCCCGTCAGCATTCGATCGAGCCGAACAGCCGGGCTCTGGATGGCGACATCCCGCCGATTCGGCGTCATACCGGCAACAAGAAGCTGGAAGACGCGGCGTTCAGCCTGAAGGTCGGCGAGATTTCCGCTCTGATTCAGGTGGGTTTCAACCGCTGGGTGATCCTCAAGTGCGAAGGCCACACCGAGCCGATCGTGCAGGACATCGAGCAGGTTCGCGACACCCTTTATGAAACACTGGTCGAAGAAAAGACTCAGGCGGCCGTGGCGAAGGTCTTCGAAGAGCTCAAGCAGTCCGCCTCGATCAACAACTACATCACCAACACCCGCCAGGAGGGTGTGAAGCAGACTTCCGGTTCTGTCGCCGGGCGGGCTGTTGCCCCGGCTGCCAGCAGCAGCTATCCGGCATCGGCTGTGCCCGCCGGTCAGACTCGTGCTGTCCCGCAGACACGCTCGGCTCGTCAGCCGGTTCCCCGGACGCGGACCCGCTGAATCCACAAACGTGAACCCGGCCGAACTGGCCGGGTTCCTCCTGGCCCCGCGGACTGCTGCCACATGGTGCTGTATGTGGCCGGGATGATCACACAGAGGCTCGGTTTCAGCACCTCGAGCCGAAAACCAGATGGCTTCCTTCCGGGGAGGCTGTGAGGAACAGGTCCACGGGCGTCTTCGGCCTTCCCGGCGGATGGATGCCCCGACAGCAGGATTTTCTGGCAGACCACAGAGCAGTGGCCCGGCGGGCAATAGCCGGTCCCTCGGCTGGACAACCTGCCACTGCCACCTGCAATGCGAGTTTTCAGGACGCACCGCGCCGCTTGACAGTGGCCGGTGCGTCTTTTTTGTATCCACGCCACAACGGTCGATCCGCAGGAACGTTACCTGCGCAGCTGCGGGGGCGGAGGAAACCGGGAATCGCAGGGCTGCAGAACTTCCCGCCTCCCCCAGTAGTGTTACAATCCCCGAAAGTGGAATTCCGGTCGGCAGGTCGGCCGGTGATCGAGTGTACGCAAGTTACCGGGTTTGCCTGCCATGCGCAGCGAGTCAGAAGTTCCAGTTGAAGATGACGCATTCAGCATCCCGGTGGCCGATCGCCTCCGCAGGCTGCCGCCCTACCTGTTCGGACGGATTAACCGTCTGAAGTACGAGAAGCGGCGGGACGGAGTGGATGTGATCGACCTCGGAATGGGCAATCCAACCGATCCGCCGGATCCGATCATCACCGAGAAGATGACGGAGGCGCTGAAGGACCCGAAGAACCACCGGTATTCGGTCTCCAACGGGATTGCCAACCTGCGGAAAGAAGTCGCCATCCGTTACTGGAAAAAGTACGGTGTGCGGCTGAACCCGGACGACGAAGTCATCGCCTGCCTGGGTTCCAAGGAGGGTTTCAGCCACATGTGCCTGGCCCTGATGGGGCCGGGAGATTCGGCGATTGTGCCGTCACCCTCGTTTCCGATTCATGTGTACGCCGTGGTGCTGGCCGCGGGGAATGTGATCGCCCTCGATACCCGCGACCCGGCACAGTTTCTGCGGAATGTGGCCTACACCTGCGAGCACCTGTATCCCCGCCCGAAAGTGGTGATTGTCAACTTCCCGCACAACCCGTCTGCCACGGTGATTGAGCAGGACTTCTACGACGAACTGGTCAAACTGGCGAAGAAGTACAACTTCCTCGTCATCAGCGATTTCGCCTATGCCGACATCTGTTTTGATGGCTACCAGGCTCCCAGCTTTCTGACGACTCCCGGTGCCCGCGATGTGGGTGTGGAGTTCACGACGATGAGCAAGGGCTTCAGCATGGCCGGCTGGAGAATCGGCTTCTGCTCGGGCAATCGGGAAATGGTGCGGGCTCTGGCGACGATCAAGGGATACTACGATTACGGTCTGTTCGCCCCCGTGCAGATTGCCGCCATCGTGGCCATGCGGCATGCCGAAGCCGCCGTCGCCAGCGTGGCAGCCGAGTACCAGGACCGGCGGGATGCCCTGTGCGACGGGTTGAAGCGGCTGGGCTGGGAGCTGGAAGTTCCCAAAGCGGGAATGTTCGTGTGGGCGAAGATTCCCGAACCGTGGTCGCAGATGGGCTCGATCGAGTTCGCCATGAAGCTGCTGGATGAAGGCGGTGTGGCCTGCAGTCCGGGGCGGGGCTTCGGTGAAGAAGGCGAAGGTTACCTGCGACTGGCGATTGTGGAAAACTCACAGCGGCTGCGGCAGGCAGTGCGGCAGATCGGCCGACTGACCCGCTCTGAAGAGACTCCCGGCTGAGTTCAGTGGACGATCGATTCCGCTGACATCGGCGCTGCAGCTGCTGCTCTGCCGAACAGCGGCTGCAGCGTGTCGTTCAGCAGCAGGCCCCCCGGATCCCGTGCACGTCGCAGCTGCTGGAAGTCGTCCCACCGGGGGTACTGTTCCAGCAGGTACTCCGGATCGATGAAGGCGTTCTTCCCCCAGTGAAACCGGTAGCCGAAGGGGGCCAGCGACTGATGCAGCTGCTGGCGGAAGTTGGCGGCCGGGCGGGGATGGAACGCGTTGATCCAGCAGACATCCCGCTGGTATGCCGGGCTGAGCCAGTGCGCATCCTGGCGGGAACAGCGAATGCGAATTCCCAGGAAGGGATACCGGCTGGTCGACTGAAACTGCTCCCGCAGCGTCCGCATGGCCGTGGTGGCTGATTCCAGCGGGACCGCCAGCTCGATATCGTCTATCGGAATGCCACAGGGCTGGTAGTGGTCGAACAGCCGCAGCACATAAGGACTGCTCCCTTCCCGCACGGGGTAACTGCCGCCGAGCTTTCGCATGAGCAGCTGCCGGCCGATCCCGGTCCGCTGAGTGTGATACATTCGCTTCAGCCCCCAGTTCATCAGCCGACGACTGTACCACCGGGGCACAAAATCGCGGACTGACTCCAGTTCCCGGTTGGGAACCGGCTGCTCAAGCCGCCGTGAGCCCAGCAGTTCCACCTGGTTGAGCAGCGGGGTGTAGACCATATCCAGGTAATCGTAGCTGCGCTGCAGGTCCTCAAACTTGTTGAGTACGTCGTCCAGCGGGAGCACTCGTTTTTCAGCCCGCAGCCAGAACGCCGGCACGCACTGCAATGTGACGGTCGAAATCAGCCCCAGCAGGCCCAGTGAAACCACGCTGGCGTGAAATTCGGAGTCCTCCGGCGTCAGGTCATCCACCGTGCCATCGGTCCGCACGATGCGGAGTCCGCAGACCAGCCCCGCCATCGTCGGCTGATGCAGAGAACCGCCATGCGTTCCCGTGGAGATCGCCCCGGAGACCGTCTGCTGGTCAATCGCTCCCAGACTCGGCAGTGCCAGGCCGTGCTCGCTCAGATGCCGGTTCAGCTCGCGGATTGTCATACCGGCTTCCACGGTGACCTGCTGACCGTCCACCCGCAGCAGCCGGTTATAACGGCGCATCTCCAGGCAGATTTCCGGTGCCCGAGGGATGGCGGAGGAAGAATGCAGCGAACCCACGGCGCGAATTTTTCTTCCCCGGCCGCGGGCCTGCCGCATCGCCTCGCACAGTTCAGCTTCTGATTCCGGAGTCAGGATGGTCTGCGGCTGAAACGACCAGTTCCGTTCACGGTGCGTCAGCTTCCGGGTGCTGGCGGGAATCAGCTGTCGGTCCTGCAGCCAGAATCTCGTCCGCAGCATTCCGGCACCGAGGTCGGTCCGCGGGCTGAAGCCCAGTTCGCTGCGAATTCTGTCGGTGGGAAACGGTACCGGGTGGTCGGGATCGGCAGCGACAAACAGCAGCAGGCTGAGCCGCCGTGCATCGGCTGTTTCCGGCAGCGAAACCAGACGGTTCAGCAGCAGCCCGCGGCGAATGATACGCTCGATCAGCCGTCGGGGCAGGTAGGTCACCCGCCGCCCGATCATCTCGCCGTAGTACTGAAAGAACCTGCCGCAGGACACGATCTCTCCACCCGTGTTGTAAATTCGACTGGCGGCCTGCTGCGCTGTTCCTGCCAGCAGCAGAGCCCGGGCTACATCTTCGGTGGAAATCACATCCAGCAGCCGCTCCCGTCCGCCGGTCATCATCGGCACGCCACGGCGAATCATGCCGAGTGGAATGAGCGTCCAGGAATCACTGGCCGGACCATACACGCAGGTCGGCCGGAGGATGGAGTATTCCATTCCAGTGGTCTGGCAGACTTCCCGTACGGCCAGCTCCGCCCGCAGCTTGGTGCGGCTGTAGATGTCCATGCCGTCGTGTTCCTCGAGCGGCAGATCTTCCCGATACACGCCGTCGGGAGATTCCTGGCCGAGGCAGACCGACACACTGCTGGTATGCACAAACCGCCGGCAGCCGGCGTTCGCCGCAGCCTGTGCCAGCAACTTCGTCGCCTGCACGTTGGTGGCTTCCGCCTGCTTGAG
>JAGQPV010000137.1 GCA_020426545.1 Planctomycetaceae bacterium | reverse complement strand
GCCGTGTGGCTGGACGGCGACAGTGACGGGAAGCGGCAGGCGGCTCATGACTATGCTCTTGAAGTGTTCGCGCAGCATGGAGATAACCTGCCCGACCTGCTGCAGCATCTGGCCGGCTACGATGCGGCCGTCGCTGCTCAGGCTGCCGGGCTGTACCAGCAGCGGCACAACAGTCTGCAGAAACCAGAAGCCCGAAAACTCATCGACGAAGCGGCCGCCGCGGTGCAGCTCGGGTTTCGAGATTATCTGACAGCCTGGCGGGCCAGCCAGATTGCACAGAGTGATGCCGCTCAGCCGTAGAGAATGGTCACTCGCCCTGCGAATGTTGGGCCGCATCTGCCAGCCCGGTCCGCCATGCCACAGGCCGGTCAGTAGCTGGTGGCTGGTTCCACCGTCTGAAACTGACTGCTCACCAGGTCGTAATACTTCCACTCGGAACGGAAGGCGAACGGGCGATAGACCTGGGGCAGCTGCTGTCGCAGCTCATGCGAAACCAGCAGATTGCGCGAAACTGAAGGGGAGAAATCGACTGCTGGCGGAGGCAATGGGCTGCGGCGGCTGTAATCCGGCTGCTTGAGCGGGGACAGAATCGCCACCACCAGCGCCGAATAGACCGCCACCGGAAACCAGCGGGTGGCCGACAGACGGAGCAGCCCGGCCGGAGCCCGGGCATGCAGCTGGCTGGCCAGCCAGTCGCCACTTCGCTCGAACCAGGGAACCAGCAGGTTCACCACGGGAACCACGAGAATCTTGTCGAAGAAGGCCGGCACATAAACCAGCCGCAGAATGATGCAGGACACGAAAATACCCGCCCCGTAAGCCAGCCCGAACAGCAGTCTCCCGCTGCGACTGGAGGGCGAAGTGGCCGGATCGGTCACGAGCAGCGTCGCTCCGAGGAAGACCGAAGGATCAAACGGTGTCGGCCCGAACTGAACCCCGGCGCCCCATTTCACCGCGAAATACAGGCCAGCCAGCGTGGCCACCGTGCCAAAGGTCGTCCACGTGGTGAGGAAGACGAGCTGCGGAACCACGCCCAGCAGAAAGACGACTTCAAAGAAGCCGGGCGGCAGGTCGAACGAGCCGACAATATCGACTCCCCGGCTGATATCGACAGAGTCGGTCAGAATCAGCACGAGGGAAACCACTGTCAGGGCGAACGCGGACGGATTGAAGATGTGCCGCCGCCGTCCATCTCTCTGCCAGGTGACAAATTCCCGGCCAGCGTACGCCAGCACAATCAGACCGAACTGACAGATCGCGTACTCTTCCTTCATCCACAGGAAGAGATTCAGACTGAGGATGACGGGAACCGGCCCCAGGCCGAACCGCCAGCAGCGATAGCGGAACCAGGAGAGCAGCATCTCCAGAGCCCAGGCGAATACCAGCTGAGCCAGCAGAAAGGGAACGTAACGGCCCACGTCGGGCCAGTACAGCCCCCAGTAGCAGTACAGCAGAATCTGCAGCGGCGTCTGAATCAGATGCGGCCGGCGGAGCAGAATCTCCACCCGCAGCATTCGGCCCGCGGCGGGCAGGCTGGCGAACAGAGCAATCTGTCCCAGTACAATCAGGCCGGCGGCTGCCAGAGTGGCCGTCGCCGCAGACTCGCTCCCGTCATGCGACAGCCACGCCGCAATCGCCAGCAGCAGGCCATCGATGATCAGAATCGGCAGAACCGGCGACATGGCACGCCCGTGGCCCGTCCGGGCCTGAGAAATGCCCTGTCCGGGCTTGAGTCGAGAAACGCCCGCGCCGTTCCCGCCCGGTGGAGAGCATCTCAACAGGGCGAGAAGTAACGGCCTTCGGGCGCTGAGCAGGTCGTGAAACGTTCGCGAAGACTCACGGAGTCAGCTTGAACTCCAGGTTATTATCGCCTTCCCTGATCTCGGCTTTCAGGTCAGAACTCTCCAGAGTCCGATATTTCTCCGGAATATCAGCAGCTTCCGGAAGGGGACTGCTTTCGCCGGGAACAGGAGGCCCTGACGCTGGCGGAGTCACCGAAACCTTGTAGGAACCTGGAGGAATCGGTGCCTCGACCTTGAAGCTGCCATCCTCAATTTTCGCCTGGGCCGCATGACCAGCCGCTGACGCTTCGAAGTTGATCAGGCCGGCTTTCACTGGAGACCCGTCAAACGTGACCGTGCCGGCAACCTGAGATTCGGGCTGCTGATCCGCTCCCCCACACCCGGAGATCAACGCACTGAGGAACAGAGCAGCACAAAGTCCGACGCTGATGCCGCGGAGCGGCTTTCGGCAGGGACGGCTGGCAGGTCGCTGATGCGGACCGTACAGAGTCGCCACCCGATGGGATTCGCAGGAAGCAGAGCAAGCTTTATATGTCATATCAGGTCTCAGGTAATGTGGCAGCCAGCCGCGAACACAGCCGTCAGTACGCATGATTCAGGAAAGGACACACGACCGACGCGGACAGCATCATATCCGCCGCGCCGGCGTGTCGACTCTGCCTGGAAGCCTGGTTCAGAATTCGCCCATCACCACGCCATCGGCGCGGGAAGCGAGATTCGCCAGTGTCGTGTAGGACACATTCTCTGAAATGAACCGAACGGAACCATCACACAGCAGGGCGTGAATTCCACCCTCGTGGAATGATGTCAGGGCGGTATTCATATCGTAGACGTTATCGTTTCCGCCGGAGACCGCAGTCGGGTTGGGACTGTAACGCACGGTGGTGACTGACGTTCCCCAGGTATCAGTCGTGGTGGTCCAGCTCGTCAGCGTCGCAATGGAATCCGTCCCTGCCATGGGACGGGTAAATCCACCCCACCCGCCATAGTAATTCGACCGCAGGTCGGCAGTGCCAAGCATGCCGGACTGCTCGGCAATGATCATGGTGTTGGAGGTACCATCAGTAATGTCCCGCATGCTGCGGCACAGGTTGGGACTGAGGATGCCATTGATACAGGTAATGCCGCCATACCGGTGCTCGGGAGAGCATTCACTGGTGCGGGCGGAGGGATCGGGAGTCGCTCCGGAAATCCCCACGTAATCATGCAGCATCCCGCCAGCAGTGTTGCCGGAGAAGCTTGTGGAGTTTGATGGCAGCGCGCTCGACGGGCACTTGTACGCAGCGAGGAACAGATTACTCAGGACGGTATTGTTAGCATAACTGCCATTGAAGTTTCCGGCGAAGTTCAGCTGATTGAACAGCGGCCCCTGATCCAGCATCGGCAGCAGGGCGATGCGCCAGTTTGGCGCCGAGGTGGGGTAACGGGTGCCGATGGGAAACTTCAGGTTTGTGTCGTGATAGTTGTGGACGGCAAGGCCAAGCTGCTTCAGATTATTGCGGCACTGAGTCCGCCGGGCCGCTTCCCGGGCCTGCTGCACAGCGGGCAGCAGCAATGCGATGAGAATCGCGATAATGGCGATCACCACCAGCAGCTCAATCAACGTGAATCCGCGACGCAGCGACAGAAATCTTTTCATAAGGGAAACCCTCTCAAAAGAAAACGGATAAATCCAGAATCAACAACAGGCTGAAACCAACCACATGATTAACGGAATTTCGGATTGCACTGAATAACATCAGCCCGATGTCCAGTTCCACCTGAAATGCCGGGGACGGCCGAAATCAGAACAGAAGTTATACAGCCGACGGCTGACGGAGCGGCCTTCCCTGCCAGTTTCAGAATTCGCCCATGACCTGACCATCGGCCCGGGACGCCAGGTTTGTCAAAGTGGTGTAAGAAATGTTTTCGGATAGGAACCTGACTGAGCCATCACACAGCAGGGCATGAACTCCCCCCTCATGGTAGGAGGTCAGCGCGGTGTTCATATCGTAGGACTCATCGTTGCCCGTTGAAGCAGTCGCCGGATTGGGGCTGTAGCGAACGGTCGTGACTCCCGTCCCCCAGGTGTCGGTGGTGGAGGTCCAGGTGGTCAGGGTCTCCATGGAATTCGTGCCGGCCATGGGAATCGTAAAACCCGCCCATCCTCCATAATAGTTCGCACGCACATCGGACGTGCCGATCGGTCCGGACTGCTCCGCAATGATCATCGTGTTGGAGGTGCCATCGGTGATGTCCCGCATGCTGCGACAGAAGTTGGGGCTGAGGATGCCGTTAATGCAGGTGATTCCCCCGTACCGGTGCTGCGGAGAACATTCACTGCTGCGGGCGGCGGGATCGGGAGTTGCCCCAGCGATGCCGACATAATCGTGCAGCATGACCCCGGCAGCATTACCAGGGAACGAAGTGGAATTTCCGGGCAGCGCACTGGAGGGGCACTTATAAGCCGCCAGGAACAGATTGCTGAGCACCGTATTATTCGTATAGGTGTTGTAAAAGTTCCCGGAGAAATTCAGCTGATTGTACAGCGGTGCCTGATCCAGCATGGGGAGCAGCGCAATGCGCCAGTTCGGCGAATAGAGCGGGTACCGGGAGCCGATGGGAAACTTGAGGTTGGTATCGTGATAATTGTGAACGGCCAGCCCGAGCTGTTTCAGATTGTTACGACACTGAGTCCTGCGGGCTGCTTCCCTGGCCTGCTGCACGGCCGGCAGCAGCAGCGCGATCAGAATCGCGATGATGGCGATGACCACCAGCAGTTCAATCAACGTGAACCCGCGACGAAACGAAAACCAGCTCCGCATGGCTGAGTTCCTTGAATCCACCGCCCAGGAGTTCTGAGGACGGTGCCGGACCGGCTGATCGAAGATTGTCGCGCTGCCGGCACGAGGCTGAAAATTTCGAGAATTGATGATGAAAGGCAGCCCCCAGGAAGAACACGAGGATGATAGGTGTTTGCCGGTAGACCGGGCTAGTGAATACACCTGCAGTCAACCATGAAACCACACTGCATTCTGTCCACAAAATGCAGAAGTGTCAACAGGATAGAGTGAAACCACCTGCGATTCCGCAGTGTACGCGGCTCCCCGAGAAGCAACATATGAACACATGCGTCACGTGGGGGAAGCCGACGGGTGGCGGAGGCGCGCCTGAAACTTCCACGAAGCAGCCGGCAGCCAAATTCCGTTGAATCCGCTGGAGGGAGCTGATCACGAGGCGGGCGGCCATGGGATGTTCGGGCGGCAGCCAGACTTCGCGGTCGGCCCGGAAGGTACACGGACCGCGGGAGGCACCGCTGCACAGGCTCAAATCGCCAGTTGCCGTCGCAACCAGGTGCGGCACCGGAGGGTTCGGTCAATACGCGGATGCAGGCCGCGGCACTTCGTGCAGCCTGCCGGCGAATTCATAGAGGCTGCCACCGGTTTGACAGCGGCTGACACCGTCAGCTGCCAAAGACCGTCGTACCATGTTTCTGACGGCGGCTGAGCCGGTTATGGGCGTACAGACCATCCAGCACCAGTTCGGCGATGCTGGCCAGCAGTCCGGTGGCTGCCGGGCCACGCGACAGTTCGGGTTCCAGTTCGGCGGCGATGGTTTCCAGCTGCTGGCGGAACCCGCGAATTGCGTCGCAGCGGTCGAGCAGTTCGGCGGAAGGCAGCTGATCACTCAGCTCGATCTTCTTTCCGCTTTCGAATGCCTGCACCAGGTTGCGGAACATCTTCGGATCAAAATGCTCGTCGAAGATGTTCTTGACAGCCTCTTCCACGAGTCGTGAAATCAGGCGGTCTTCCTCGCCCGCTTCTTCGGACATATTGAGTTCGAGCTTGCCGCGTGCGCCGGCAGCCACAAAGGCCAGATCGCTGACGCGGGCCACGGGAGGAGATTCTCCCGCCCGCACACTGCGCCGCTCGGCGCTCGACAGCAGAATTTCGTAATTGGCGATCGACATTCTCACGCTGACGCCGGAGGCCTGATTCACGTGCGGACTGGTGCGGGCCAGACGGGAGATTTCCTCGACGATTTCATCGAGGAACTGCGGCACCACGACCGCGGCACCCTCTTCGCGGCCGATACTGGCATTCTCCCTCGTGATGCGGATTCCCATTTCGCGGGATTCCGGATAGTGCGTCCGCACGACAGAACCGATGCGGTCTTTCAGGGGGGTCACAATGCGGCCCCGGTTGGTGTAGTCCTCCGGGTTGGCGCTGAAGACGAGGCACAGATCGAGATCGAGCCGGATGGGAAATCCACGGATCTGCACATCGCGTTCTTCGAGCACATTGAACAGACCGACCTGAATTTTCGGGCTGAGGTCCGGCAGTTCATTGATGCAGAAAATTCCCCGATGGCTGCGGGGAATCAGCCCGAAGTGCATCACATCTTCGCTGGAGAGATGGCGGCCTTCCGCATGGCGAATCAGGTCGACTTCGCCGATCAGATCGGCAATGGTCACATCGGGAGTAGCCAGCTTCTCATGGTACCGCTCGGCCCGACCAATCCAGCTGACGGGGCAGTTGTCTCCCTGCCCGGCCACGGCATCCCGACCGAACTTTGAGACCGGGGCCAGCGGATCATCGTGGATTTCGGAACCGCTGATGACGGGAATGGCTTCGTCGAGCAGTTCGACCAGGGACCTGAGCATACGGGTCTTGCCCTGCCCCCGGAGGCCGAGAAACAGCATATCGTGCTGTGCCAGTACCGCATTTTCAATCTGCGGCAGCACGGTTTCGTCGTAACCCAGAATGCCCGGAAACAAAGGCTGCCCGGTCCGCAGCCGGGCCAGCAGATTCCGCCGCATTTCCTGCCTGACTGGAACGGACTGCCAGCCGCTCTCCCGCAGTTCGCCAAGTGTGGAAGGTCGATCAGCCATGGGGCCTCCGGTTCTGATGGCGGGCGGTGAGGGGGCAGGTTGCAGGTCGTGCTGGCCAGCGGCTGCCGGTCTGCGGGATTATAGACCCACACCCCCGCGGGTCAATTGGCCAGTGTGTGTGAGCGGCCTGCAGGTGAGGCAGCAGGAAGATGGCCAGGCAGGAAGTTAAGAAGTAAAAGGAGTATCGCTGCAGCGGGAGAGTGTGTCCGTCCCTTCCGGCAGTCCTCCTGCAGAAGTTCAATCTTCTGTCGGGGGAGGACCACCGCTGGAGGCGGGGGCGGGCAGGTGGTTTCGTTCTGCATCGTGCGGCTGGCTGGAGACTGGCTGGCCGGCATTCTGTGCAGTCGCCTCGTCAGAGGAAGTCGTTTCCCGCGGAGCACGTCGTCTTCGGGGCCGGGATTTCATTCGCGGGCCACGCTCGCGGGGCCGGAGAAAATAGCCCACCACAGCCAGCACCAGCAGCAGAGGAATCATCAGCCTTGGTCGCAGCACGATTCCCACGATGGCCAGCAGCAGGCCGATTAATGTCTTCGGCGAGACGCTGGTCCAGGCGGCCGGGCGATCTTTCCCGGGGAGAGCCAGCCAGAAGGCGGACATGACCAGCCCCACCCGCATAAAACCGGCCTGCCACAGCTTCCAGTCTTCGTCATTCGGCCAGGTCAGCCAGATGCCGATCCACGCGGTCAGGCAGATCAGGGCGAGAACCCCGACGAGTGGACGACTGATATCAATTTTGTATTCAGACATAACGCACTGATTATGACCGCGTGCGGAGCGAGCCCGCAACCCGGACTGCCTGACGAACCAGCCGCGCGGAGGAGACGTGCCGGCTGTTCTGAACCGGACGGCCTGAATCACCACAGACCGTGCGGGAGAAAATACCGGCCGGGGAGTGGCCCGTACAGCGGCAGCAGGACGAATCGGTCACGTCAGATTCGCCGCAGCTGCTCCCGCGAATGGAGCCCGCGAATCACAGCGGTTGTGAGGTCGATGATGGCGGACAGATCGCCCAGGTCGAACATTTCCACAGCGGAATGCGAGTACCTTCGTGCGAGGCCAATCACTCCGGCTGCCACGGCCCCGCTGGCCTGCTGCGCGGAGGTGGCATCGGTCGCACCGGCCGTATCGACAATCAGCTGCACGGGCAAATCCTGCTCGCGGGCCGTCTGAAGAATCAGCTGACGCAGCCGGTTGTGCGTGGCCAGACCCCGGGTTTCCCGAACCTTGATCAGCGGACCACCACCAATTTCCCACGGGAGGGCATCGGGCCGGAGATCGGGTGTTCCGCCCGCGGGAACCGTATCGATGGCCAGCACGACATCGGGCTGAAGCGACTGAGCGGCCACCGCAGCCCCGCGCAGTCCGATCTCTTCCTCTACCACAATGGAATACAGCCGGGTGGAAGAAAGCTGTTCCCCCTGCAGCCTGCGTGCCACTTCGGCCACAACCAGACAGCCCATGCGGTTATCGACGGAGGGACCGAAACAACGCCGCGGATGGCGGGTGCGAACCAGTTCTCCGGCGAATACAGCGGGCGTGCCCTGCCTCACACCCCATTCGGCTGCTTCTCCGGCGGATTCGGCCCCGATGTCGATATAAAGATCTTCGAGCGCCGGCACCTGGCGGGCTTCGTCGGCACTGCGGATCACATGGCCCGGGCGAACGCCAATCACCCCTTCCAGCGGCCCCTGTTCCGTGAGTACCTGCACCTGCTGGCCGGGCAGCACCATCAGCGTCGGTCCGCCAATGCGGGTGAACCGCAGAAAGCCTTTGCGGAGGATCGACGTGATCAGAAAGCCAATCTGGTCGGCGTGCGCGGTGAGCATGATCCGCAGCGGAGGCTCTTCCGCGCTGGCTGCCGACCCGGCGGCATTCTGCTGGCCACAGACGTTGCCGCGAATGTCGACTTCCACCGAATCGCACAGTGGCTCCAGTTCGCTCCGCATGGCTCGGAGAACGGGTTCCTCAAATCCGCTCGGCCCGGCCAGCGAGGTCAGCTCGGCCAGGCGATTAAACAGCTGGTCTTCGTTTTCTGCTTCGTCTGCCATGAGGTCTTTCTGAGGGAAGAGACCGGAGAACAGGAATGACGCCAGGATTTATTCCGCAGTGCCCGGTTCCCAGCGAATGCGAATTTCGGATTCCGGGCCGGCACGGTCGAGCACATTCACCGAGCGAACCCGCAGCAGGTTTTCGCCGGGCTGCAACGTCCAGGTCGATTCACCCAGCACCAGGTCGCGGGCTGTTTCCAGCGCGGTGCCACCGGCAGGGGGAACACTGTCGACCAGGGGCGCCAGGTGGCCAGGGTCGTCGCGGGACAGGCCGGAGACTCTGCTTCCCGACAGCTGCCGGCTGCTCGTGGGGGCAGAACCCTCGGTCAGCTCAAAACGCTGAAAACCGGGAGTGTGGGAGAGGAACGTCACCTGGACGGTTCCGGGTTTCTCCAGAGGAGTCAGCACGGCATGCACGGTATTGACCGGCCACTCCCAGTCGGCCGGACGACGAATTCGGCAGGGGTAGCAGTTCCGGTCGGGCAGCAGATCGTCGGACCAGACGGCATGCCCCGTCCAGAACCAGCCCCGCATTCCCTGATTGAGCGGCAGGGGGCTGCTGCGGGCGAAGAAGTCGCTGCGTGGCACCAGCCGCAGTTCCATCAGGGCCGGCCAGCTGTCGAGGCCCTTCCACTCATACCTGGTCTCGGCGACTTTTCTGAGGGTGATTGACGGGCTGTCCTGGCTGTTGAAGACCGCCTGCTGCCGCTGACGCAGTGCCCGCAACGACAGCGGATTGCCGGACTGCTGATCGAGAGTGTACCAGGCCGTGTTGCCATCGAAATACATCCAGCGGCGAAACTGGTTCGACCAGACTTCGACAGTCTCGTGCCCGCCACGAATGCGATCGAGCTGCGTGCCCGGGCCAATGGAAACAATGCGGGCGGGAATACCGAAACTCTGGCAGGCCTGCAGAAATACGAGGTTGTACTGCTGACAGAACCCGCCCACGGGCGTGCCGTCTTCGTGCGGGGCGAGGATTTCGAATGCATTCCATGCGGGGTAAATCTTGCCGATGTGCCCCAGCCCCGGCCAGCTGGCGGAGGACCAGGCCGCCAGCTTTGAGAGCAGTTCCAGTTCGGTCTCCGCACCTTCCACCACCTGATCCAGCTTCTGCTCCCGCCGGAACCGGGCCAGCAGCGGCTGACTGAAGGATTCATACACGAACGGAATCCCGGTGAGGACCGGCAACTCACCGGCTCCGCTCGTCTGCCGGATCTCCGTCGACCAGCCTTCCCCCGCAACGGGCACTCCGCTGAGCTGCACCTGCTGCAGCGCGGGACTGGACTGAGGACTCTCCGTGAGCAGTTCGACCGCCACCTGCAGCCAGCGATGAGCCCCCGCCGCGGGACTGGCCTCGTGCTGCTGATCAAGCTGCAGCGGCTGCCATTCAGTCCAGCCGGCTCCGCCTCCCGCGGGTGTCTCGCCGGAGCGGTACAGCACCTGAACCATGGTTCCTTCCGGTTCGCGCGTCTGAAGAGACAGCCGCAGCTGCTTCGCTGCGACCGAACCGAAACCCCGGCCCGTCAAATCCGCCAGGTCGATCACCGGCAGCTGAACCCGCCCCACCCGCCACGTCCGGCTTCCTGTCTGACGGAGATCTCCGTCAAACTGATCGAGCGCCAGTCGCACGCAGTATTCGCCATCGACATCGTCTTTTCCCAGCAGATTGCTGCTGTCCCACGACTTTCCACCAGTGGTACTGCGGGCGCTGCGGTCGGGGTGGGTCGTCCGGTGCTGCGAACCGGCGGCAAAGTTCTCAGCCCGGGCGAGCAGAATCTGCCCGGTACCGCTGATTTCGATATCATTCCGGCCAGCTTTCAGCAAACCGGGATCGAGTTTCCACGCCTGCCAGTAGGCTCCCTGTTTCCCGAGAAGTCTGGCCTGTGCCGACTGCCCGTTAATGGTGAATTTCAGCTCGCCACCGCGGGCCACCAGCAGCAGCGCCCCATCCGCCCGGGGATCCTCCACCAGCAGTTGCTTAAGGATTACGGTGCCTTCCGACAGCCGCAACGTATCCGGCTGATAGGAGTAGCCGGCTGCCGGCCCGTCATCCTCGATCACGGTGCCCCGACTGAGACGCAGCCCGTCTGCCTCGGAAGCAAACTCCACATGCCGCACCGTACTCTGCTCAAACAGATCCCGGGCGGTAAATGTCACCGTCTGCCGGGCTGGTTCAGCAGTTATTGCGGTTGAGCCGGACTGACAGGCTCCAAGCAGCAGGATCAGCACCATGACCGCACTCCGTCGGTCAGCTGTGCTGGAACGTTCAGTTTTCGCAGTCAGCAGCGGCACGACGGGTCCCCCGGTTTCAGCAGAAACGGCCGGGCAGAACAGAAGTACCCGGACTGTCCCGCATCGTAACCGGAGCCTGAACAGAACTCACGCCCGGCGAATCCCTCTGACCAGCCAGCTTTCGGACTCCTCAGCTGCGGCAGCCGGCAGCAGGCCGTGGAATTCGCCGCTGTTCTGCCGACAGGTTCGCTCGGAAAAGGACCGAAGTGCCAGAGAAATCACTCCTCCGCTGAATTCGCCGGAGTGGGGCGCGAGTTTTGAATCCGCTTCCAGAAGTCCGGCTTCGTTTCGCTGAGAATTTCGGCAATGGCTGCCCGATCGGC
>JAGQPV010000136.1 GCA_020426545.1 Planctomycetaceae bacterium | reverse complement strand
CTTCAGCTAGAGTGGCAGGCGATCGAGTATACATGTGCCAATGTACCCGTTCGGCTGGGAGTATTCCACGAATACAGAGTTCATGGGTTGCCGAGATCGAGGCAGGGCGAGATGGAGCGGCGGTTCCTGAGGGTCTCTGGCGAGACCCTCAGGAACCCGATCATAGGATTTGCGAATGGCCGTTGGGGTTAGCCGCGGTCCAGACAGGAATCAAATGAGTTGCTTCGCATTTCTCAGACAGTCGAACTCTTTCTTCGAGAGACAGGATGGAGGGGTGTTCGATCTCAATGCGGAAGCCGAAACAGCTGTTGCGCAGCCGGCGACCTTACAAAGCGGCGTCCAACAGGGAAGCGGAGCAGATGCTGCAGGAAGGTCACATGCCCGTTCGTTCCCTGAACCTTGTGGACTAACCTGCTGCAAGGCTGGCAGCAGGAAATTCTCAAGGACGAATGCGGGATCACCTCGAACATGGATGAGAGTGTGTGTGGGTCTGAAGCCGAAGCCCTCGCTGAGGAGTTGGTCAGCGGACCGATTGTGCATGTAAATCGTTCACTCCATTTAGTACGTGTTGGAACTCTCTCTGGTGGGGCAACAAGAGGTGGCTCCAAGAACTGAATCCATTCCCCTCGACAATGGTCGGTACCAGCTCAACGCCTTCTCGGTCAGGCACCGGATCAGCACCTGAACCGGTTGCTCCAACGATTTGCAGAGCTTTTTGTTGGAGCCCCTGCCTGCTGATGTGAGGTCTGGAGCATGATGGGGGAATGATGTCCTGATACCGGTCAGAGACTCCAGAAATGGTTTTCCAGATAAGTCACTGCCTCGGCTCAATTACTATTGGCTGGCGATCGCCTGACGCCATTGTCGGTTCGTGCCCTGGCCACTTCGACCGCCGGGCGAGGCAGCAGTGCCTGTTCCAGCTGTCGCCGTTTGGTCTCGAATCGGGTCTGCGTGTAGTTGGCTGTCATGCCGAGGCCATGCGAAGCGGCCGAGTTTGTTCCGGTGGTGTGTCCCATCAGCTCACAGCGGATGAGAGGGTCGACGTTGGCGTCCTGCAGACAGGTGGCAAACAGATGCCGCAGTGACTTTGGAGCAGTCATGTGCGGCAGGCCGATCGTCCGCGTCAGCCGCATGAACTCCTTGCGGATCTGCTCCGACTTGACCATGCCGGCGTCCCGCCAGACCGTTCGGGCAATCCGCAGTCTGTCCTGTCGTGACAGCACGGCACCGGCCTCGGCCTCCGCCAGAGCAATGCGGGAGTTGATTTCCCGCTCCATCGACCCGGGGCCGGCATTCGGCAGCAGGGGTTGTTCTCGACTGAACCGTCGCCGCCGGAATACTGGTCCCTGGCAGCGTGATCCGAGCGTACTCCGCAGGGCATCTACCAGCGGCCCGATCAGCGGGATTGTCCGCTCGTTCCGCGTCTTGACCTGCCAGCCCAGTTCCGGCTTGTTCCGCACCCGCAGAACAGCCTCATCGAGATCCAGATCATCCGGCAGCAGCAGGTGAGTCAGTTCACCCGGCCGCAGGCCCGTCAGCATCAGCGTGAGAAAAAGCGGGAACTGCCAGCTGTCACAGGCCTCCAGAAATGCCCGCTCCTGATCGGCAGTGAAGATCACCACCCGCCGGGAATTCTCCACCGGAATCCGGTCGAGGTCGAGCGCAGTGAAGGGGTTCTCGGCATAGGGCGAGAGATGCCGCCGCCGGATGGCGAATTGAAACAGGCTGCGGCAGCACTGCAGAATGTACTTGATGCCTTTGTCCAGCAGTGGCCGCTTCTGTGAGTTGGGATGTCCGTTCGGAGTGACGCGGATGGTCCGCAGCCAGCGGACGAACTGCTCGGCGTGCGTCGTGCGGAACTGAGCGGTCGAACTGGTGCAGCCGGTCCCGGCGATGAACCGCAGCAGGTGAGCCGATGCCGTGCGATAACGGCTGATGGTGTGGACCGACGACCGCAGCACCTGCTCGTGGTGATCCAGCCACCGCTGCTGCAGTTCCCCGATCAGGATCGGCTCGAAGCTGAGAGCGGCCGGAGCCCCGGTCTCCAGTTGGCCATTGATCTGTGCCGCCAGCTGCCGTGCGGTCTGCTGATCGGGACCGACCCGGGGGCGGTGCCGACGGCCCTGATCGTGGTAGGTGAGGTACCAGACACTGCTGCGGAGATCTCCACGGACGCGACCAATGCGAAATGATTTTCTCGGTGCCACAGCTGGACCTTTCAGAGAATTCCCCCGCCACAAAACGCCACAAATGACGCCACAAACGGGGATCTCTGAGACTGGCTCAGAAAAGCAAATGCCCGTGAGCCAACAGGTTATGGCTCACGGGCAGTCAGTCAAGCGGAGAGAGGGGGATTCGAACCCCCGGTACGGGTTTCCCCGCACACCGGATTAGCAATCCGGCCCATTCGGCCACTCTGGCATCTCTCCTCGGTGGTGGCGGGATGGTGGCCCCGCCGGTGTCGGAGAATAATAACGCTGCCTGAGTCGGCTTGCAACGGCACTCAAGGCGGTTCTCTTCCACGGTTTCGGAAGATGCGGATTTCTTCGGGAAAGGTGCCTTGAATTTGGCCCTGGGTGGCCTGCTCTGACATCGGTCTGGCTACACTGTGCGATGCACCTGTGCAGACTGGCATGCGCCAGGGACGTCCCTCCGCAGGCGGATGATGCGACCGGAGGGGTGGGGAATTCGGTCCCTCGCCGGAAGGGAGGCGTTTGTCGGAGTTGACGGGCCTGTCGCAACTGGTTTGAATCGTTCGTCTGGCTGCGGAATCCGACAGAGTATTGTGGATTCCGGGCAGCGGGCGGGAGGTGTCGGCTTCCTCCAGTTTGCAGCCGGGACGTAGAATCCATTTCGACGAAACCGGGCGGGAGATCCGATGGCGATGTCCGGAACCGCTTACGTCACCGTACTATGCGACAACAGTGACTGATATGCGATTCCACCACGTCTGTGTCGAACATGTGACTGCCGCCCTGCCTCCGGAGGTGGTGACGTCCGCGGAAATTGAAGAACGGCTGCGGCCGATCTACGAGCGGTTGAGCCTGCCTGAAGGCCGGCTGGAACTGATGACCGGCATTCGCGAGCGGCGTTTTTTCCCTCCGGGAACCAAACCCGGCCAGATCAGTGCGGAGACTGCCCGCCAGGCGGTGCTGGCTTCGGGGATTGATCCCGCTCTGTTCGGGGTGCTGGTGCATGGGTCCGTCTGTCGGGACCAGATGGAACCCGCGACGGCTGCGGCGGTGCATCACCAGGCCGGTCTGACGGATTCCTGCATGGTGCTGGATGTGTCCAATGCGTGCCTCGGCCTGCTGAATGGCATGCACCTCATCGCCAGTATGATCGAACTGGGGCAGATTCGAGCGGGCATTGCCGTGGGAACCGAGACGGGCCGCGGACTGGTGGAAGGGACGATTGAATCGCTGCTGGCTGCTCCCGACATCACGCGGAAGGAATTCAAGCAGGATTTTGCCTCGCTGACCATCGGTTCGTGCTCAGCAGCGGTGGTGCTGTGCGATTCCCGGCTGAGTCGCAGCGGGCACCGGCTGCTGGGAGGCAGCTGGAAATCCCGAACCAGTACACACACGCTGTGTGCGGGGGGAACTCAGGAAGGGGACAGCCGGTTGCGGATGGCCACCGACTCTGAAGCGCTGCTGCATGCCGGAGTTGAACTGGCTGCTGAGACCTGGGAGATGACGCGGGGCGTGCTGGGCTGGGAGAACGACCAGTTGTCGCGGGTGTTCACACATCAGGTGGGGCGGCAGCATCGCAAGCTGCTGTTTGAGCGGCTGGGGCTGTCTCCGGAACTCGACTTCCCGACGGTGGAATTCCTCGGGAATACCGGGGCGGCCGCCCTGCCGGCGGCGGTCGGCCTGGGGGCCGAACAGGGAGCCCTGCAGTCCGGCGATAAGGTGGCCCTGCTGGGCATTGGCAGTGGCCTGAATGCTCTGATGCTGGGCATCGAGTGGTAGAACGTCGGCGAAGCGTTTCCTGCAGATTTGCTGTGGTGAAACTGCCGGTCCAGGCGTATCCACTCTGTTCCTGCAGCTGTTCAGCCGTGGTGCATCGACGATTTCCAGATTACAGCCGGACTTTGCGGCAGCAGGGCAATCGTCTACAACCTGCAGCACCGGCCGCTTTGCCGTCAGTGGTACGGTCTGATGCCGGGTGACGGACACGTTTCGGCTCTGGAGACTGCGACTTGAACCGCTCGATAATCGAAACGCTGCTGCACATGGGCCGCGGGTTCCTGATGGGCGGCGCGGATATCATTCCCGGTGTCTCGGGGGGAACGGTCGCCCTGATTCTGGGGATTTACGAGCGGCTGGTGACGGCGATCAGCCGGTTCGATGGTCAGTTCGTCCGTCTACTGAGAAAAGGTCAGATCTGGCAGGCTCTGGGACGGATTGACGCGGGCTTCCTGGGTGCGCTGGGGGCAGGCATTCTGACGGGCATCGTCAGCCTCGCATCCCTGATGCACTGGCTGCTGAACGAGCAGCTGGAGCAGACGTTTGCGGTGTTTTTCGGGCTGATTCTGGCTTCCTCGTGGCTGGTGGCCCGGATGGTGGGCCACTGGACCCTGCCTTCCGCGGCTCTGGCTGCTGCCGGAGCTTTCGGGGCTTTTGCGCTGGTCGGGCTGCCGGTGCTGCAGTCTCCGCCGACGGGGCCGCTGTATATCTTCTGCTGCGGGCTGGTTGCCATCTGCGCTATGATTCTGCCCGGCATCAGCGGTTCATTCATTCTTCTGCTGCTGGGAGCCTATGCCGACATCACTGGCTCTCTGCGGGCGGTCCTGCACGGAACTTCCGAAACGGCCGATATTCTGGTGCTGGTGGCGTTCTGTCTGGGCTGCGGGATTGGCCTCCTGGGTTTCAGCCGGCTGCTGAAGTGGATGCTGGCCCATTATCACACACCAACGATGGCTGTCCTGTGCGGCTTCATGCTGGGCTCGCTGCGAAAAATCTGGCCATTTAAGGAAGTGCTCAATCCCGAAGCGACCGAATTTAAGAACCGCCACATGGTGAATATCCTGCCGGATTTCTCCGCGGCGGAGACCTGGCTGACCGTGCTGCTGATGGTGGTCGCTGTGGCTTCCATTCTGATACTGGATGCTGTCACGCGGCTGCAGCATCGGGAGGGGGTTCCTCGTGAAGTCCCACCAGCCAGTAATATCAGGGCAGACAGCACCATCCTCCCGAAGAAGTAGAACCATGCGGGCAGTGCTGCACGATGGCGACCGGACGGACCGTGCGAGTCCGGTCCGGAGAGACTTCGGTGCCCAGCTGAGCAGCCACGAGTGAAACGGACAGCTGGCTGGTCGCGTCAGAAGACGGACAGCAGCATCAGCTGGGCCGTGCGGATCAGCCAGCCGCGCTCGGCAAGAGTCATCTCACCGCGTTCCAGGATGGACGATGTTTTGCCGCGGGCGTGGGAGACCAGCAGCCGCTGCACCCCGTTGAGCTGGTTTCTCCCCTGCACGTTGAGCAGCAGCTCCGAAATGCGATGGATGGCGCGGGCTTCTTCCAGGTCTGGGCCTTCGATCTGCTGCCAGACAGGGCGAACGTCCGAACTGGCGACCTGTTCGGTCAGGCTCAATACCAGGCTCGACACCTTCGCCACCTTCTCGAAGTTCACCCGGTCGGGTACATCCTGCGGGGTGTGATAATCCGGGTGCTCGCCGGTGGAGAAGAACAGAAACGGGATCTCACGATCGCGGAAGGGGCCGTAATCGCTGCGGGTGCCGACCAGATCGATCCCGAGGCGGGCTGCTTCCAGCCCAGTGGGAACAGGAACGGTATCCAGTGCCTGCCGCAGCTGCGCGGAATGTTCGCTGCCCATGACAAATACAGTGGGCAGGGGCAGATCGCCCAGTGACCGGCCGATCATATCGGCGGTGATGAAGCAGCACACCTGCTCAATGGGCCAGGGGGGATGAGCGGCAAACCACCGCGACCCCCACAGCATGCGTTCCTCCAGATCGAACCCGACGAACACGACACTCCGCCTGGGCCGCTGCTTTGTCTTGCCGAGGTGGCGGGCGACTTCCAGCATCATCGAGGTGCCACTCGCGTTGTCGTCGGCTCCGGGATAAATCTGCCCGTTGCGGATTCCCAGATGGTCGTAATGCGCACTGACAATCACAAACTCGTGCTGCAGCACCGGGTCGGATCCACGAATCCAGCCACCCACATTTCGCCCGGCGATGGTAGGATTTCCGTCCCTGGAGGGGCCGGGAATATCCTGGAACCAGCTGCTGCCGGGAAACAGCGGCTGCAGGCCGCACTGGCTGAACCATTCGGCGATCCGGCTGGAGGCGATGCGGGCCCCTTCGCCGGAGCGACCGGCCAGCTGGGGGGAAGCAAGCCATTCAATATGCCGCTGGACGTCCTCCGGCTGAATGCGTTCCCGCACCAGCCGCAGAGAGCCGGGCCGTGGTGCCACCAGGGGAACGCGGCCGGAACCAGTTGCCGGCTTCTCCGATGTTTCCGGCATCCCGGCCGGCACAGGAGTTTCTGCCCGCAGATCAACCGCCATCACTGTCACCACAGCAACCGCCAGCAGGGCAACTGCCGGCAGGCCGTGCTGAGTGAGCCTGACGGTGAGGGACGTCCGCCGGAAAGGTACGGAACGTGCCTGAGCGGAGGCGATCTGGCGGAAGAAAGGCAGAGGATTCTTCATGCGGAGCTGCTTTCCCGGGCTCGCCGGAGGAACTGATTCAGAACAACGCTTCTGACGGACCGCAGCCAAAGCGCGGACTGACGGGAAGGAAGCGGGCGGGGTTTCAGGAATCGTATGCGGACGACAGGCTGCGGGCCAGAAGCGGCCGCGATTGAGTCGCCTCAACTGACGATGGGCAGCGAGGCGTGCAACCGGTCGCTCTCTGCGGATTTCCGCAGGGAAACAGGGCCATCTCGTGCGATTCTGATAGCGGTTTCCGGTAAATTCGGCAAGACGGATCCCGGCCCGGACAGGCCAGCGGGGTCTGACGAAACCGGACTGCAGAGACATCATGACGTCCAGCAAAGGCGGGAACCCGTCAGGTTCGTCTTGCGGCAGATTGCCTGATGTGACAGCATGCGGGCCCTTCCCTGCTCAGCATTCCGTGCAGCATCCCCTCAAGTCCTGGTCAGGTTGTTTCCGCGCAGGCCCGGCATCCGGCCGCCAGGCGGGGAGAATCCGGCTGGTCTTCACTTCAGCTGATATCGCTGTTCGGTTCAACTGGCCGGCTGGCGCCCCCCTTCCGCAGTGTCCTCCCCCGGCACCCCCGCAGACTTCCGACGAGCTCCCGCATGTCTCTGCTGTATAATGTGCTGTTTGCCTGGAAGTGCAAAGGAACTCACCACAAGCTGGCGCTGGATGCCCTGCCGCTGATGGATCGCCCGGACGCCGAGCAATGGACTAACGTCTTTCTGCAGCATATCGAAATTTATCTGGATGGCTCCAAAGCTCCGGATACTAAATTCCGCGACTTTCGCAACCACGTGCTGCATGTGAGTGATAACTGGTGGGGCGGCGCGGTAAAGGCGGCCGAGCGGTGGTACGATCAGACGGTGGACCTGCTTGAAGCCCGCAAGTGGCCGGAAGCGATCTATGCTGCTGGTGTGCTGACGCATTATGTTACCGACCCCGTCCAGCCGTTTCATACCGGGCAGAGTGACGCGGAGACGAAAATCCATCGGGCTGCGGAATGGAGTATTTCGAAGTCTTATGATGACCTCCGCCTGCTGCTGATGGAGGAGTACGGCGGCTGGCCCACGGTGCAGCTGCCGGACGGAGATGACTGGCTGGAAGAACTGATCTGCCAGGGAGCGGAGCTGTCCCATCAGCACTACGAGCCTCTGGTGCGGCAGTACAACTTCAAGGCCGGGGTGAAGAACCCGCCGGCCGGACTGTCGCCCGACTGTCGCCGCCGAATTGCCGGGCTGATTGGCCAGGCAGTGGGCATGGTTTCGGTGATTCTGAACCAGGCTCTGGATGATGCGGATGTCTCCCCGCCACCCGCGAATGTGACGGTACAGGGAGCCCTGTCCGCGATGTCGATCCCCGTGTTCTGGGTCACGAAACGGATGGCCGACCAGAAGGAACGGAAGATCGTGGAGGCCATGTTCCGCGAACTGCAGGAAACCGGCGATATTGTGCATACGCTGCCGGAAGATGATCGCGTCATTCGGGATCTGCACGCGCGGGAGGTTCTGGGAATCGAGCCGAAGCAGACGACGCAAGAAGAACCCGCAGCTGCAGCTGTTCCGCAGCAGGCACCCGACCGTCAGCAGACGGCTGCGCCTCGAACAGAGGTAACCGGGGCCGCAGCGGAAATGGAAACGGAGCCAGCCTCCACGGAGCGGAAAGCCCCGCCGGCTGCACCGCCCGGGGAGAAGAATTCAGACCAGCAGCCGGCAGCAGCCCAGTCCCCTGCCGAAAACAGCAGGCCGCTCCGGTTCTACCTCGAGCTGGATTCGCCGGTGGTCGATGCGCCCTCAATCGGACCGAAGACGGCCAGCCGGTTGAAGCGGGCCAAAATCACCACGGTGAAGCAGCTGCTGGAGGCCATTCCGCATGAAGTCGTGGAACGTCTGTCGGTGCGGCATATTTCCGCGGAAGTGCTGACGGAATGGCAGCAGCAGGCTCGACTGGTCTGCCGCGTTCCCGGCCTGCGGGGACATGATGCCCAGCTGATTGTGGCCTGCGGCCTGGAAACCGCGGAGGAGCTGGCGGAATCGACGCCGGAACGCCTGCTGGAAGATGTGGAAGCCCTGCTGGCAACCACTGAAGGCGAACGGATTATTCGCGGAGGGACACCGCCCGACCTCCGTGAAGTCAGCCACTGGATCGCCAGTGCCGGGCGCTCCCGCGACCTGGCTGAAGCGACGGACACGGCTTCTGTGGCAGCGGCTGCTTAGGCTCGACGGGACAACAATTTCAGTAAGTCATCCATTGGTGTGCCATGCCCACGCTTGTGCTGACATGTCTTCCTGCGTGCCTCGTTCGGTCCCCGATTCGTCGCCATGCCCATCCCGCTTCGCGGCTATGGGCATGGCACCCCGCGTCTCATTGCTGATGAGGTCCTCGGTCTACCCTGGGCTCCGTCCGGCAGCAGTGATTCCACAGAGCAGCCCGTCCTCTCGAGTGGCACGCAGCCCATGGCAGCGGCTGTAGATCACTTCGTGAAGTCTGTCTCGGGAGCACCGGAAGGACTCCACATCAGGCAGGCCCCTTCGCAGTACGGACGAAAGCCGAGCCGGCTGTAGACTCCGGTGGCCATGGGCGAGGCGAACAGCACGACATGCCGGCAGTTCGCGGCCACAGCCTGCTGCAGGACATGCCAGGTGACGGCAGCGGCAATCCCCTGGCGGCGATACCGGGGAAGCACGCCGACACCGGCGATGGTGGCAGCGTCCGTGCCCAGAAACAGCGAAGCTGTACCGACAGGAACTCCATCCACCCGAGCCAGCCAGTGCGACCAGCGACCGTCGGGATCGGTTGCAGTCGCCTGATGCAGTTCAGTCCAGGGACCGACGGCGACTTCGGGAAATTCAAACAGAGGGGCACACAGTCCACCGAAACTCTCCAGCGACTGGCTGTCGGTCGCCTGAGACATCGTCAGGCCGGAGGGCACCAGCGGCCTGTCTGGCAGGTTGTCCGTATCGCAGGCCATGCCAGTGTTGGTTCCGGCGGCCATCCAGCCGAGCTGCAGCAGCCGCTCCATCAGATCGGCGGGACGGCAGGTGGGGCCGATCCACCACATCAGGTCTTTCTGCCTGGTGCGACCACGGCCCATCACCCGGTCGATGGCGGCGTCGGCTTCATCTCCGCTGGCGAATACGCCTCCGAAGATCCCATTGAACATCGGAAATGAAACGTCCGATTCCATCACGCTCAACTGAGGGCTGCGGCTCAAACTGGCCCTCGACCAGATTTCCCACGTTTCGCAGGCTTCGATAGCTGTCCGTTCGATGAGTTCCGCCATGGAGCGGTCGGTCGTGGTGCCGGAATCCCGTGACGGATCAGGAGTCATGCGGTGCGTGCCTGAACAAAGAGGAAAGCGGTGATGGCTGTCTGGTGGACAGCGGGCAGCGGCCCGGCGATTGTGCCGCGGCAGCGTTGATTGCCAGGGCTGTGCGACCCTACACTATGAATGCAGTACCCGGGGGACACACCCTGCTGCGACCGGGTTCGCCCCGAAGGCGAGAATCTGCTCCGGGCAGGCAGAGGAGCCGCCGGCAACCCTGGGGCAGCCTGCGGTTCCGTTCGGCTGCATTCGCCGCACGCGGGATGAAGAACTGCCGTCCATTTTTTGTTCAGAGTGACCGACACAGTGGAGTTCCCGCCGATGGGCTATCCCCGCATGCTGCGAATCCGGCAGCACTTCGATTCTCCCCGCCTGGACGACGTTGCCGGTGAAGTGGAACGGCAGCTGGCACAGCTGGCTCTGGGAGAGCGAATCCGCCCGGGGCAGTCGGTCGCTGTGACTGCTGGCAGCCGGGGCATTGCGAATATCGCGGTGATTACGCGGGCCATCTGCGAGCATGTGCGATCGCTGGGAGCGACACCGTTCATTGTTCCGGCCATGGGCAGCCACGGCGGAGGAACTGCCGAAGGGCAGCGGGAGATTCTCGAAGGTTACGGCATCACCGAGGAGTTCACCGGTGCCGAAATCCGTTCCTCGATGGAGACCGTGGTTGTCGATGAGACGTCCCACGGTATTCCCGTGCATTTCGACCGCAATGCGTGGGAGGCCGACCATGTGATTGTGGCGGGGCGGATTAAACCGCATACGGGATTCGTAGGCGAAATCGAATCAGGCCTGCATAAGATGATGCTGATTGGCCTGGGCAAGCATAACGGGGCGACCGTTTATCACCGGGCGATTCTGGATTACAGCTTTCCGGAGATTATCGAATCGGTGGCTGCCTCCGTGCTGGAAAAGTGCTCGATCGCCGCCGGTGTGGCCATCGTGGAGAACGCCCGCGATGAAACCGGGCTGATTGAAGCAGTGGCACCGGAGAACTTCTACGAACGGGAGAAGGAACTGCTGCTGCTGTCCCGCAAGTGGCTGCCCCGGTTGCCGTTTCCGAAGATTGATCTGCTGATTGTGGATGAAATCGGCAAGAACATCAGCGGGTCGGGGATGGATACGAATGTCATCGGCCGGAAGTACAACGACCATGCTGCCACCGAGAAGGATGATGTTTCCTGCCGGCGGGTGTTTGTGCGCGGTCTGACACCGGAGACGCACGGGAATGCGTGCGGGCTGGGCATGGCGGAGTTCACCAACGAACGCACAATCCGCAGTGTCGATATTGGTATTACGCGCATTAACGCTCTGACGGGTGGTCACCCGACA
>JAGQPV010000135.1 GCA_020426545.1 Planctomycetaceae bacterium | reverse complement strand
CAGAGTCGTAAGAGGGAAACCAGTAGTGCAGGGTCTGGGCGGTATGAATTCCGAAATGAACAGCCAGCAGCTTTCCATCGACCCGCAATGTGGAAAGAGCCCCCTGCAGGGAACCTGTCTGCCGCTGCCGCAGTCGATTAAGAAACTGCCTGGCCCAGTCCAGGTCCAGAATATTGAAGGTCTGCGTGCGGAGCCTCTGCGCGGACTTCCACTGCAGCAGCAGTTCCCATGCTTCGTCTTCTGGCTCGTGCCAGCGGAACTCAACCTGTCCGAGTTCACGTTCCAGCTTGCGGCGTTTTCTCAGTGTCTGGGAAATCAGCCCCGAGCCGGCCCGTTTGCGCTCGGCCAGATAAGCCTCGTATCCCTCAGTCAGATCAAGATAGGGCGACAGATCACTCCGCAGACCAAAGGCGGCAAGTGGAGACTGGCCGTTCTGCAGATGGTCAAAATGGATCACAGACAGGTCCGCCCCGGACATCAGTTCTCCGGCAGTCCACTGCGTCTCCGGGGCAGCAACGACGCCCTGAAAATCGCACAGTTTGACTCCCGGCGGTTGCCCCACGCGATGGCGGTGGCGTTCAAACGGCAGGAAGCCGACAGGAGAGTGGCTGTCCAGCAGCACGGCGACCTCCATCTGATCCCGCACTGCGCCCAGTTCACAGGCATAATCGGGATGGAAGAACGGACTGTGGAACTGGTGATATCGATCCAGCAGGCCGCACCAGGCACGCCGTTCCTCATCGGTCAGTTCGCGAGGATGTTTTGTGTGGATCTGCATGAAATGACACGTCCGTCAGGGATCAGGCCTGAGAGAGGCATGGCCCGGTTTTAACTATGACAGGTTGAGAAAGACTGTCGGATGATGACTGAGAATCGGGCTGGCGGGCAATCACAATCGCGGCATCGCCCAGTGCCACGATGAGCCAGAAGTACCGGATAAACGCGAAGTGCAGAAACAGCCCGGTGATAAAGTACACCGCCAGAACCAGCAGCAGAGCTGTCGCGGCACTGCGCGTTTCCCCGCCCCCGAATTCATTTCGACCCGCGCGGTACAGACCACAGCCGGTGACGGCAAATACACCCAGCAGGGCAAGCAGTCCCGGCGCACCGTTTTCGGCTGCGACTGCCAGCAGCAGGCAGTGAGCCTGTCTCTCGGGAGCCAGCGAGCGCAGACCGATTCGTTCGCCATACTCCAGCGAATAGTATTTGAACATTCCCGGACCGACTCCCAGCAGGGGGTAATCCAGGAAGACCAGCGCTGCGGCCCCCATTTCGGTGGCGCGCCCTTTGAGTGCGCCATCGGCTGAAGAATGTCTTCCCGCCGTCAGCATTTCGCGAAGGTTCAGCAGGGACATCAGCCGGGTGTGATAATGCGGCGTTGCCAGCAGTGCCGCCAGTCCCAGGACCATCACTATGGCCACCCGCCGCCGGCTCACGCAGCCCAGCCAGGCGGCGAACAGGACAACCATCCCGCCGGCAACAATCGCACTGCGGGAGAAGGCCAGCAGCATTCCCGCTCCGGCACAGAACAGCGCAGTCAGGGCGAGCAGTTTCAGACACGGCTGCTGTTCACGAACCACACGCAGCAGACCCAGCGGGATCAGCATCAGCATGACCTGTGCGTACCGGTTCTTCTCCCCGATGGGGCCGGCCAGACGCTGCTGCAGTACGTCGCCGGCTGCAGAGACCTCACCTGTGCTGAATCCGGGTTCCTCGCCCGTCTGTGCGAAGCCGCCGTACTGAGATTCAAACGTCTTTGTTACCTGCTGATACAGGGGGACTCCGCCCATGACGATTCCCGCCAGCACCAGCGCCCAGGTGGCACCGCGCAGACATTTCTCACTCCGCACGGCATTCACTACCAGCAGATACAGCAGCACGCCTTCCTGCAGAAAGGTCCAGAACTCATCCCAGGCGGAAACAGGCCGGATAGAACACAGAGCCCCCGCCAGCTGAATGACGGCGAAAGCAGCGATCCAGGGAAAGGACGGACCGATCACGAATCCCCGCCGCTGGACGATGGCCTGAAATACCAGGGGAATAAGCAGCAGGCCGACAACAGCATTGGCGGCCAGCGGAGGAACACCGTGAAACCGCACTGCCACCACGGCTGCATTGGAATAGATAACAAACAGGACCAGGCAGGTGGCAAAGTCGACATCCCGCCAGATCAGCACGGCCGTCGCGATCCCGGCGATTCCCAGGACGGGTAGAATCGGGGACGCCGAACAGACGGCTGCCAGGCCCGCTGCGCACACCGAAGCAGCCACTGCCAGGGGCAGAGCGTGTATTCGTGTGCTGGGCAGCAGGGATGTGCTCATCAGGTTGCCTGCTTTCGGGATGGCTGCAGCACGGGAGCCACTTTGCCGGAAACTCCGACGGAAGACTCGGAAGTACGGTGCGGGTTCCAGACCACAATTCTCCGTCCCCGGCAAATGTTCCACACGGCACAGAGGACCGCCACATTCACCATGCAGAAGAAGAACGGGACGGCCAGCACACGGGGAGTTTTGCTCTCTGTGCGGGAGAGCAGCCAGCCTGCCAGTGCGGCGATACAGAACATCCCTTCAAGTACTGTGGCAACCTGATAATGCACGCCGCTGGACCACAGCAGGGGGATGGTGACAGCCAGCACCATCATCGGGAACACCACCAGTCGTCTCAGCACCTTGTGCGAGAACAGCTGCAGTGAGTAAGAGCCATATCGCAGAGGATTCAACAGGCCCCGGACCGCCAGAACTCCTCGCAGGCCGCGGGTAATCACCCGCACCTTCCGTCCGAATTCTGCCCGGGCGAGCCCTGCGACAGGCTCATGGCAGGTGGCGTTCTCCGCGAACACCAGGCGATAACCCTGCTGAATCACGCGTGTGGATGTGACGAAATCGTCGGTGACGCCTTCCGGAACTTCGCAGTACAGACTGCGGCGAACCGCATAGATAGCACCCGTGGCTGAGACAACATTGCCCGCGCTGCTCTGCAGTCTTTTCATCCAGCGATCAAAGTTCCAGTAGCCACGTTCACCCGCGGCAGCGGCTCCGGAATCCTCTGAGGACTTACGATAAACCTGGTTGCCGGCCACACCGCCCACCCGCTCGTCGGCGAATGGCTGAACAATCTTCCGCAGGGCATCGGGGGCATACATGCTGTTTGCATCAGAGAAGACGAGGATTTCTCCGCTCGCCTGTTCCACCGCTGCGTTCAGTGCTGCCGCCTTACCGCGTCGCGGGAGTCGGAGCAGCCTGACCAGGGCTCCTGTGAACTGCTCCACAATCTCTTCGGTTCCATCACTCGAACCATCAGACGCGATGAGTACTTCCAGGTGTTCTGGCGGGTAATCGAGAGCGAGAACGTTTTCCAGCTTCGCTCCGATTGATTTCTCTTCGTTATGAGCGCAGATCACCAGGCTGATTCGGGGGGTAATCGGGCTGATGCGGAAGGGGCGTTGCCAGATCCAGCTGCGCAGCAGGATCAGGACAGGAAAGCCCACATAGGCATACAGCACGACCGCGAGTGACGTCAGGCAGATGATTTCTAACAGGGGCATATCTCTTCCTCGGGCACCGGGACGGCGTCGACCGGGCGTTCGCCGTCAATGTTGCGGTCGTCGCTGGGGACTTCTGACCGGGTAAGAGATTCGATCAGTAGTTTGAGTGCTTCAGCGTTCCGTGCCGCATGAAAGTCCCGCAGTACGAGGTCGCGGCCGCAGTCTGCCAGCCGTTGTCTCAACGCGGTGCTTCCCGCCAGACGTTCCAGAGCATCGGCGACAGCGCAGGAATGTCGTGGGGGTGTCAGCAGGCCGGTGCGTTCGTTCTGGACCAGCTCTGGAATGCCTGACAGATCACTGGCCACGACGGGCACTCCGCTGCCCAGCGCTTCCATCAGCACGACTGGAATGCCTTCGCGACGACCACAGCGTGTGGGGACGCTGGGGGCCACGACGATATCAGCCATCTGCAGCAGGTCTGCCACTTCCGGAGCGGTTTTTAAGCCATGGAAGGTGGTTGCCGCAGCGATCTCAAGTGCGACTGCCAGTTCGGTCAACTCCCGGCGATCCGGACCGTCACCAATGAAGTGGCAATGCAGGCTGGTATTTCGGCGACGCAGTTCGGCACAGGCTTCAAGCAGGTAGCGCTGCCCTTTGACTTCGTGCAGCGTGCCGATGCAGAGAATCTGCAGTGGGCCTTCGCCCCGGGTGTATGCGGTCGGTTCTGTCCGATGTGTCAGGTCATCAGGATTAATACCACAATGAATGACCTGCACACGCCCCGGCGGCACTGCCGGGCATTCATTGAGAATCAGCTGCCGGTTGTACTCCGAAATCGTAACGACAGCTGCGGCCTCCGCGGCTTTCTCCTGCAGCATATGCCTGTCGCGGTGCAGGTCGGATCCGTGCGCCGTGAAACTGAAAGGAATCCCTGACATCCGCCGGATGACCCAGGCCACCGCCGCGGGATGGCTGGCGAAATGGGCATGCACATGATCGATGTGCTGTCTCTGCATGACTTCCGCCAGGTGCACGGCTTTCGGGAAGAACATGCACGCTCCGCTGAAAAACCGCAGGCTGCCGAAATTCGCCCGAAGCAGTGTGAGCAGTGTGAAGCAGTATGTCACCGGCTGGCGGAGCAGCTGTCTCAGGTTCGATGCGAGAATGGAAACGGACAGCCAGGGAGTGAAGTAAGCCCGGCGGACAAAAGGCTCCGCCGCGGGATGAACGGTATCCGCCCATTCCCGCTGCAGCGGGTAGACGTCGACCTGTGCTCCGAGGCGTTCCATTTCCACCATCTCGCGGAGCACGAAGGTCTCCGTCAGTCGGGGAAACCGTGACATGATGTAGGCCACCCGCAAAGGCGCTGGCTGCTGTTCGCCTTCAGCCCGGGCGGGCAGCTCGCAAGTGGTACTGGAGGCGACCTGTGAAGAGGATGGCGACGAATCCCAGCCTGCAATGCGACGGAATTCCGGAAATATACTGCTGACTTCGAACCATTTGCGGCACCACCACCACAGCAGCAGAGTGCTGGTGAGCACCATCAGCGCTCCGCTGATCCAGCCGGGCTCGGTCACGAGGGAAACGGCTGTCAGCCCTGCACCCAGTAACATGGCACGCAGCAGGGGCTGGGGTGATGCCGCTGGCGTGCTGCGGTCAGGCACCAGGCAGTACACCGCAGCAGTTCGCAATCCACAATGCACGGCGATTCCTCCACTGACACAGACTGCGGCGCCGACTGCTTCCCAGACGGGAATCAGCAGCCAGGCGGCACCGAGAGCCAGGACCGCTGCCGCGACATCGATCAGAACCAGCAGGTGGACATGCCCCAGGACACGCAGCAGGCTGCCATTGAATCCAAAGCAGGCCTGGATGTAATAACCCGTGGCAAGTATCACCAGCAGGCTGGCTGCATCGGCGTACCGGTGTCCAAAGAGCAGGACTGTCAGCGGTTGCGACATGGCCACGCAGGCGGCAAAGACAGGGAAACTCAGCATGGCCACCCAGGTGCGGGTTTTGCCGTAGAGTTCGCTCAGTTCACGGGTGGCACCCCGCGCAAACAGCCGGGACGCCAGCGGCATAAACATGACCGTAAAATTGATAATGACCAGTTCGTTCAGCCGGACGACCGGCAGAATCGCCCGGAAGGATGCCGTGCCGGACGCACTGGCCAGCCAGCCAAGGAAGACGACCATCAGAGTGCCGCGGGCCAGCCACGCCAGATCGGAACTGAGCAGCGGCAGGCTGTAGCCAAAGAACTCTCGAAGGGGAATGACCAGCTGCCGCATTTTCAATGGTCCCCAGAATCCATCCTCCCGCAGGATACGGATGGCGATTCCGGCATCGATGACAGCGCTGCATAACCCGGCGATCAGCAGAGCTGCCGCCACACCGGTGGCAGAACTGCCGCAGGCGACACTGAACAGCACTGCCGCCAGTTTGAGCAGCGGTCCGATCAGGTGCTTGCGCACAAAGACTGCGCGGGCTCCCCGCATGACGGTCGCCAGTGCCAGCACGACGCTGGCCATGGCGTTGGCGGGGACCAGCCAGACGGCGATCATCAGCATCGACAGTTCCGCGGGCTGCAGCTGCAACCAGGTCGAGCCGTGCTGCCCGGCTGCCAGCGCAAGAGCAATCAGCAGGCCGCCAGTCACCAGTGGCACCGTGGCTGCCAGCACCCAGGCTCCGAGGAATTTCTCTTTCTCTCCGCGCTCGTGATAAATCGCCCCGAAGCGGGCGAATGTCTTATCCATGCAGAAGGCCGCACCGAGAGAGCCCATCTCCACCAGCGACAGCACATAGGCCAGGGCACCGTAATCGGTCTTCAGCAGATACCGGACGATGACGATCTGCGTGATGAGATTCATCAGCAGGGAACATCCCCGACCGACGAGCAGGACCGATGAGCCCCGAATCTGCTTCTTCACTACAGTCTCTCCGGCGGAAGACAGAGTGGCATCAGCGGCCTGTGCAGAGGACTGACTCATGCGGTGACTCCGTCGCCGGAGGAAATCGTCGATGCATCACGAGCAGTTGTAGTCCGCTGACGTACCGTGTCCTGCAGGTCGTTCAGTTCACGGATGCAGGCTTCTTCGTCATCTTCCTTCCGAACTTGGAAGTTATCTGTTTCCTCGAGTTGACCTGTTGCCTGAGCCATGCTGTGGTAGCCAGCGGATGCAGCGGCAGCCGGTAATGTGGCAGGAGACAACGGCGCCGTGGACGATCGCTGAGATTCCAGAAGGACAATGCAGGCCACACTCAGCAGCAGTCCCAGCATGGCACTGGCGCCCAGCAGTGGGACCGGCTGCGGCCAGATGGGTTCCTGCGGTACAACGAAATCATCGATTGCCTGGACATTGATCGAGACACGGCCATCGGCGACGGCCCGGTCTGCCAGTCCTACGGCTTCCAGGGTCGTCAGCGTCGAACGGTGCAGTTCCCGCACTCGCTCGATTTCCGCCAGGTGGCGTTCTTCGGTCAGCAGCAGGGCATCGTGTTCCTGCAGACGGCTGAGTTCCTGTTCGACCAGAGTCTGGAGTGCGCGGTCTTCGGCGGCCAGCTTCTGCTGATAATCTGTAAATTCACCGGCGAGCTGCACCTGACGTTCCTGCAGATGCGTCTTCAGGGCCGCCACCCGGCCCTCGCGGGCGGTTCGTTCCGGATGGTCCGGCCCGTAGACCAGTGAGATTTCCTGCAGCTCGGCCTGAGCGGAGGTCAACTCGGACTGCAGACTGGATGCCTCCCGGGAGAGCAGGCTGTCATTCCCGTTGCCGGAGAGCCGCAGGGAAGAAGAGACCGCTCTGGGAGACTGAGCGGTACTGGCATCCACCCAGGCACGTTCGGCCCGGACGGCTGCCCAGCGTGAAGTCAGTTCCTTCAGAAGCGCCCGGTCGTCTCCTCCCGACTCGGTGCCCGTCAGGCTGGCATTCGCGTCTCCGCGAATCTGCGTGACCTGCTCCTGCAGCCGTTTCAGCCGGTCGCTCAGTTCCGATTCCCGCTGCTTCAGCAGGGAGAATGCTTCCGAGGCCGACGACCGCTCCGATTCCCTCAGGTGGGACTGATAACTTTCGAGAATGGAGCGCAGTCTGCGGGTGGCATGCACCGGGTCGTCGTTCTGCCAGGTGACGCGAATGATGTCGGTATTGGCCAGCGGGCTGACGCGCAGGTGCTTGAGAACCCCGGCGATCGGGTCCGCATCCGGCTCCGGTGGAACCGGCGGCGGAACGGATTCCAGAGCGCGGCCGACGACCAGCGGGCTGCGAATCAGCTCGGCCTGCGTCGAAAGGAATTCGCGATCATAGGTCTTCCTGCCAGTGGTCCCGTCCAGGCCAAGGCCCAGATTCTGTATGACCACCCGGACTTCCGCTTCGTACACCGGTTCCACAACACTGAGGTACACGGCTGCCAGCGAGAGGGTCAGCAGCGTGACACCGGCGCACATCGGCCAGTGCCGGAGCAGCACGCGCAGATTGACAATATTGGCCGGGCCACTGGCGGAACCAGCGTCTGGTTGCATGGCTCTATTCCGCACATTGGGTCAGCAGCGTTCAGTTGGCGCGAATTCTCACGTCCAGTCTGAATCTGCTCACGTTGAGGACTTGTTGCGTTCAGGCTGCAAACTGCTGCATTCCGGAAACATTCCAACTGAGGAATACAGCGATCAGTCTGAATGTGACGGTCGTTGCCGCCCGGTGTGCTGTACCTGGAGGAATCCGTGCCAGATTTCCGTCTCATTCTGCAGCCGGAAAGGCAGAACTCTTAACAGCACAACCCGTGGACAACTCTAGTTCACACTTTGAAACAGATATTGGATTTTCCGCCGCGCCGCGGCAGAGAGACATCAGCATGCATCAGGTGACCAATCGCGACCAGAGGCTGGAGGACGCAGGCTCAGTGGAGCTGCCGTCGTTCGTTCCAAAGCATCAGCGGCATCGACTGCAGCGACCGCTGTACGATGCATCCAAGCGAGTGCTGGACCTGACATTGTGCCTGCTGAGTCTCCCGCTGGTCCTCCCCGTGATTGCGCTGTGCACGATTGCCATCTGGATTGAAAATCCCGGGCCGGTCTTCTTCATGCAGCAGCGGACGGGCCGATTCGGCCGAAGGTTTCGGATGTTCAAGCTGCGCACCATGGTGACCAACGCTGAAGAGATCAAGGAGCAGTTCCGGCACCTGAATGAACTCACCTGGCCGGACTTCAAGATTGCGAATGATCCGCGGGTTCTTCGGGTGGGTAAATTTCTGAGAAAAACCAGCCTCGACGAACTGCCGCAGATCTTTAATGTCCTGCGGGGAGACATGAGTCTCGTCGGTCCCCGCCCCACCTCCTTTGCCGCGGACACTTACTCCCTGTGGCATACCGAACGGCTGGAAGTGCTGCCCGGCATCACGGGACTCTGGCAGCTGAGTGGCCGCAGCGATGTCGACTTTGACGACCGCTTGCGGCTTGACATTGAATACATCCGTCGTCGGACGTTGTGGTTCGACCTGGTTCTCATATTCCGCACAGTGCAGGCCGTCATTCACTCAAAAGGTGCATATTAGCCACACGAAATTCATTCTCTGGCCCCGACCTGAGCTACAGTTGCAGCGAGGTAATTGTGGATATTCCGGTCATGCCGTTTCTTCCACTGCCCGTGCGGCAGCACTTCAGCGGGCTGCTCTGCCCAGGCCAGCGATGGTCTGCTGAAGTATGACCAGACCAGGGAACCCAACATGCAGAATCATCGCGTCTGGATTGCAGCCACGTTTGTCTGGCTGTTTACGCTGTTCAATATCGAACGAATCTATGAGCCAGTGAATCTGGCATCCTTCGTATATGCTCTGGCCACACTGGGCAGCGTCTCGCTGCTTGTGCTGCGCCCGCTGCGAGACCTTCCACTGCGGTGGACAGCGTCGGCGGCGCTGCTGACCTTCCTTGTTACGAAGTGTTTCGTGGGATATACGGTCTCCTTCGCGACTCTGCCGATTACCCTGGTCGAGGCGGTGGCTATTGCGGGAACAATGTTTCTGGCGCACCGGATTGGCAGGCATGCGGATGCGTTTACGGATACCACGGCCGAACTGCTGCAGACGATCCGCGGACGCAACATCCCGGCTCTGACGGATGTGGAACCGGACATGCAGCGGGAGATGCGACGCGCCCGGCGCTATGAACGACCGCTGGCCATTGTCACGGTGCGGCCGCGGGATCCGTCTCTGGGGGCTGCACTGCACCTGCTGGTGGCCCAGCTGGAGCAGGATCTGGTGAATCGGTATTCCCGCGGGAGGCTGGCTGAAGTCCTGCTGGATGAAACCAAGTCGAACGACCTGGTGGCGTGGGATGGCGATCAGTTTGTCATCATGCTGCCGGAGACCGACCGGAATCAGGCGGTTCAGATGCTGTCCCGGGTGACCGGGCGAATCGAATCGCTGCTGAAGTTTCAGGTCGCCACAGGCCTGGCTGACTTTCCGAATGACGAGATCACCTGGGCTGGCCTGCTGGAATCCGCCACTCCCGCCACGCCGGACCTGCTCGATGAGATTGCGGATGAGCTGGCTGATACCGAAGTCCAGACGGCGGAGGTCTGAGCGGTCATGTCTGCAGATTCCTCACATCTCCGGTCTCGCCCGCCCGCTGTTCCGCTGTTCGTGGTGGTGCTGCTGGCTGGCTACTCCGCAGTGCTGATCGGCATTGAACTGGCGACGTCGCAGGAGTATGTCCGTCATTTTGTGACGGATATTGATGGTCCCGTTCCGTTTCATGCCATCAATACCTCGTTGAGTGTCTTTCTGCAGTGGTCGACTGCCCTGCTCTTCCTGCTGGCTGCTGCTGTTCCGGTTCGTTCGCATCGCAACCGGCCGACGGTGTACTGGCTGGTATCGCAGGTGGTTTTCTTCGCCTGGCTGGGGTGCGATGATCGCTTCAAGTTTCACGAGCTTCTGGGCGGCCGGCTGGGTATTGGAGACCACTATGTGCTGCTCGCACTGGCTGGTGTGGAGGGGTTGCTGCTGACGTTTGCCTGTCTGCGTGGCTGGATTTACGGGGCGGTGGTGCAGTCGCTGCTGCTGGCGTCGGTTCTGTTCGCGTTCATGCTGGGGGTTGATGCACTGGCCCCGCACGCGCTTCCGTTGCGACTTTCCGTGGAAGACGCGGCCAAGACCTGTGCCTGCTTTTTCTTTCTGCGATTTGCCTGGCAGATGCTGTTTCTACGAATGGAGCAGCGACTGGCTGATGTTGCCGAAGAACTGCAGTCGGCGAGTCTGACCGGGGACGGAACATGGCTGCAGGGCCGGCCGCTGGCCGGACGGAGAGTTCTGCTGCTGGGTGAGGACCTGAGAATGGTTCTGCCGGTGGCCCGGTCGCTGGGCTCGAAAGGCTGCGAAATTCACCTCGGGTGGACTTCGCCTCAGTCCCCCGTTCGGGCGTCCCGGCATGTGGACACCGTGCATGAGCTTCCGTTGCCGTCCGCTGATTCTGCGGGGTGGATTGAACCATTGCAGAGGCTGCTGCAGGAACAGCACTTTGACCTGGTGTTTCCGGTGACCGAGTCGGCTGTGCATGCCGTCCAACCGCACCGCAGTCTGCTGGAACCTCTGGCATGTTTGTCCCTGCTGGACGATACGGTGTTCCACAGGGCTTTCGATAAATCCGCGATGGAGCGGCTTGCGCGTACCGCGGGTGTCACGGTGCAGGACTCCGTGGTGGTTGATTCGATCGAACAGGCCGAGCAGTACTTTGCGAGTAACCCGGGGCAGGTGGTGATCAAACCGGGCTGCTCCGTCGAGGGATGCGGCTTTGGCAGTAAGCAGTTTGTGCAGATTGTTGAGGATCCGCAGGTCGCCCTCCAGATCGTTGGGCAGCTGCTGCGCAGCGGCCAGGGTTCGGTGCTGCTGCAGGAGTACT
>JAGQPV010000134.1 GCA_020426545.1 Planctomycetaceae bacterium | reverse complement strand
GCGGCAGATACAGAGGGTTTTCCCCTTCAATATCCCGGGCCGACATGTCGTTGCCGACCGTATATCCCACCAGCCGGCCATCGGGCGAGATGATCAGTGCCAGTTCGGGTTCCGGTACCGACCAGTGACTGTCGGAGCGAACCCGCACCGGTTCTCCCGGACCGGACACACGGGAGACCGTAGCCTTGAAGAAAATCTCCGGCCGATCGGCGGTGTAAACGCGATCGTAGTGCGAGGCACCGCTTTCGGATTCCTCCATGCGGGCCACCTGGCTGCGGCGATAGGTCACGCCAGCCGCCCAGACTTCCTGCCGGTCAATCGGGGCCAGAAACGTGACCAGATCCTGTTCGACCGGATCCACGTCCGGCGCAATCAGAAACCGGGCGAGGCCGGCCGGGTCCGGGGAGTTCAGAATATCACTCAGGTTGTGGCAGTCTTCAACCTGCGTCAGGTCGAGCAGGCGAATCTGCCCGTCTTCCAGTGAAGCAAGTCGCAGTTCTCCATCGGCCAGTCGAATCTTCGCCAGTCGCATCGGGACTCCCTGCCGGGCATCAGTGTTGCTTCAGAATTCGGATCCTGCGGGATGGCTGCCCGCTGCTGTGCCCGGCCCGCGGTTTTCCCCGCGGAACATCGTGAGCACTCTGCAGCGTCCATGCCAGCTCCGGAGGACGCCGGAAGACAGCTCGAACGGCCGCACCAGTTTTCTGCGGCAATCTTCTGATTCAGGAGTGATGCAACTTCCGGAACAGCGCGAATTCCACCGGGTTTCGCACGTGTTCCCGGAGCCATTTTCTCCTTCAGGAGGGCAGACACGGTTGTCAGGCCCGCAGTTCCCGCAGAGCAGCAAGCGTCCGGCTGATGTCAGTCGGCAATGGTGCCTCAAATGACTGAATTTGTCCACTCACCGGGTGTTCAAACTCCAGACGGAATGCATGCAGAGCCTGGCGGGAGATGAGAAGATCGGCCTCTTCGGCTTCCGGTGCCCCGGCAGAATCTCCGGCAACCCCGGCGGGGGCAGCGAATTCTTCGGCAGGATGAGAGGCTGGCGGTTCGCCCGGAACCGTGGAGCCACGCAGCAGCTGGCTTCGCCGCAGATCATCGCCACCGCCGTACATGCTGTCGGCCACAATGGGGTGGCCCAGATACTCCATATGCACCCGCAACTGGTGTGTCCGGCCGGTCCGGGGCATCAGCCGCATCCAGGTGAATCCCTGGAACCGTTCGAGGACCTCATAGTTTGTGGTGGCCACCCGCGATTTGTCATCTGGTGGGCAGACCGTCATGCGTTCCCGCCGGCGGGGATGCACGCGAACATGGGTTTCGATCAGATCCCGGTCGAACTGCACCTCGTGCCGGACGATGGCCCGGTATTCCTTGCGGACCGTTCGCTGCTCAAACTGACGGCTCAGCCGGTAGTGCACCTGATTGTTGCGGGCAATCACAATCACGCCGCTGGTATCGCGGTCCAGCCGATGCACGATTCCCGGCCGGAGGCTGCCGGCCGCATCGCTCAGCTGATCAAAATGAAACTGCACCGCACCGGCCAGAGTGCCCCGGTAATTGCCTTTACCGGGATGCACAATCATGCCGGCAGCCTTGTTGAGCACGACGAGGTGTTCGTCCTCGTAGAGGATCTCGATCGGGAGATCTTCCGGCTGCAGCGTGCTGGCCGTCTCATCGGGGAATGTGACATGCACCACGTCGTTCACCCGCAGACGGCGGGACGGCTTGATGGCCAGACCGTTGATGGTGACCTGTCCGTCCTCGATCACCCGGCGAAACTGAGCCCGGCTGAAGTTCGGGTACAGCCGGCTGAGCCAGTGATCCACTCGCCAGCCATGAGCACGGGCTTCCACCGTCAGGCGGACCGGCTCCGCGGGGGCGGATTCGACTGCGGAACTGTCCGAATCGTCTTCCGGCAGATCGTCACACCGTTCGCCGGGGGGATCGGAGGGTGACTGGTTCAGGGAATCAGGTTCGGAGCTGGAAATGCGACACTTCTCTCTGAGAGACCGTCCGGAAACCTCGTGTCACCCGAACCGCATGTATGAGGTCTGAAACCAGGGCTCAAGCCCTGGTATGGTGACGGGGATTTTCCGACAGAGACCTGGTGACAGTCCGCATCCGGCTGTCGCCCGCGGCGGCATCCCGCCGGCTGGAAGCCTCCGACGGGTGTGTGGCGCTGAACCTCTCCCGACCACCAGATGTCACTCGGCGGGAGCGGCCGGCTTCTCTTCCGAATCGGCCGGCTTTTCTGTCTCCGGTTTTTCGGCTTCCGGCTTCTCCGGGCTGTCGGCAGAGGGTTTCGGAGCCTCCGCGGGAGTCTTGTCCTCCGGCGTGGCGGTGGCCGGTTTTTCGTCGGCCGGCTTCTCGTCAGCCGGCTTTGCGGGAGGGAACGGAGCGGCCGGGTTGTCACCGGGAATGGACAGTGACGGGCCGGCGGGGGTCTCAGCCGGAGTGCTGGAGCCGGGCAGTTTCAGATCGTCCGGAATCTCGGGCAGCGGCATGCTGTCGATATCGGGATGATCCATGGGCAGCCCGCCACCGGGTGACATGGGGCTGCCCATATCTCCGGGCTGAGGCATGTCGGTCGGTTTGGGATTCTGACTGCTGAACCAGGCGTAAAACTCTTTGCCACCGCCGGAACGGAGGGCCTCAATGCGGCGTTTGGCCACTTCCTGATAGACGGAATTCGGAAACTCGCCCAGAAACTTTTCGTAAGCGACGGCCGCCTCTTCGGGAGTGACCGTTTCGCCTTCATCCAGCTTCATGCCGGCCATGGATTCCAGGGTGACAGCCAGACCATAGGAGGCTGTTTCGCGAACACTGGTTGCGGCCTGCGGGTTCTTGAGGGTTTCCTGCCAGGCGCGGCGGGCCTGTTTGAGATCCGAAATGGCCGATTCCCGATCAGTAAAGGCCAGCCGCAGCCCGCTGTTCAGATGCTTCTCGGCTTCGCGGGTGCGGGCCCAGGCAGCGACGGCTTCACCCGGGTAACGATCGGCTACGGCGGCGTATTCCTCAGCCGTGGCACCACCGGCGACATAATCGGTCGTCATATGCTCGGCGATGGCGTTCCAGCCGGCGGCGTTCTCCGCCGACGAACTGCTGTTCCACCAGACCACGCCGCCCACCAGCAGCAGGATGGCACAGGCACCGGCGATGAGCTGCGTTCCATACTGCTCCAGGAACGGCTTCGCCCGGTTGGCGAGTGCCTCAAGGTCGTTCGTGTGCAGCTGGTGACGTTCTTCGGTCTTCATGATGCCTCGATCCGTCGGGATCCAAAGGTTGGGGACTGGCCGCGCGAGTATAAGACTGCCCGGAATTTCCGTCAAGTTGCGTGCCGCGGAGGGGTTATGCCCTGTGATTTCTCCACTGATCTCTCCACATGTATTCTGCGCAGGCAGCTCGAGCGACGCGGAGCAGCCGGATGCATCTGTCTTCAGCTCCCCGGCAGAACACACGAGCGCAGGCTGCACCGCCTGGGACGGACACCGGTCGCGGTGCGTCAATTGCTCTTCCCGCGTTTTCTCCTGTGGTGCTCTGCTTTCATTTCGCTGCCTTCGCGGCAGGTTGCCGGAACAGGTGCTGCTGGCTGCAGACGCACACTGGCCAGGCTTGCAGCGTCTGAGGACAGCCCTTAACATCTGTAAAGGTTGATGTATCCGCTTCCGCGAGACGTTTCCCTGATTCGCTGCGGCCGGGTTCTGCCGGCATTGAGATTTCTTCCAGCTTCCACGGGCAAGTTTCTCCATGATATACCCTCAGCCGCCCCGACAGCAGCCGTTTCAGTGGCCGAGTCCCATGAGGCTGGTCCTGGCTGCCATCCTGCTGAGCCACGTGTCTGTTTCGGGATCGGCCGCAGAAGCCGGTCAACCAGACGCTGTCAGCACGGGCAATTCTGCGCCCGCTCCCAGGTTCAGCCGGGCAGACTCAGTTTGAGAAAATCACCGTCGATCCTGACCGGGTCAGTCTGCAGGGGCCGGATGCCCGGTTTCAGCTGCAGGTAACCGGCCTGAGCACAACCGGCTGGTCGGACGATCTGACACGGAAAGCCACCTACCACTCTTCCGCTTCGGAAGTGATCAGTGTGTCTGAAGATGGTGTGCTGCACGCCATCGGTGATGGTGTGGCAACGGTCTCTGTGGCGGTGGCGGGGCGGACATTTGATGTCGCGGTCACCGTGCAGGGCACGCAGGAGCCGCGGTCTCTGCATTTCACGCACGACATCGAGCCGATACTCAGCCGGTTCGGCTGCAATACCTCCGGCTGCCATGGTAAGGCGGAAGGCCAGAACGGCTTCAAGCTTTCGGTTTTCGGGTTCGATCCCGATGCCGACCGCAGTTCGCTGCTCAGCGAGGGCCGGGGCCGGCGGGTGTTCCCGGCTGCTCCCGAACGCAGCCTGCTGCTGCAGAAAGCGGCGGGTGGCATGCCGCACGGTGGTGGCGTTCGCATTCGTCGGGGTTCCGGTGAATACCGTCTGCTGCGGGAGTGGATTGCCGCTGGCATGCCGGCCGGCGAAGAAGAGGCACCGCATGTAGTGTCCGTCGAGCTGACACCTGCCGAACGTCGCATGAAACCAAACGATACGCAGCAGCTGCGGTTGATTGCCACCTGGTCGGATGGCCGCACGGCCGACGTGACCAGCCACGCCCGGTTTCAGTCGAACAGCGACGCACTGGCCCGGGTCGATGAATTCGGGCATGTGACGGCGGGAGACACTCCGGGCGAAGCTGCCGTGATGGCTTCCTATATGGGAGCCGTCGATGTGTTCCATCTGCTGTTGCCGCGAATGGATGAGAATTTCCAGTTCACGCAGCGGCCCGTGCGGAACTTCATCGACGAGCATGTGGACCGGCGACTGAAGAAGCTGAATATCTCCCCCTCGGAACTGTGCAGCGATGCGGAGTTCCTCCGCCGGGTCTCACTTGATCTGACGGGCACTCTGCCCACGGAAGAGGAAGCCCGCCGTTTTCTGGCCGGGTCAGTAACGGAAGCAGGCGAAGCCACCTCGGCAGCCCGCCGTGCCCGGCTGGTGAATGAACTGCTGGAGCGGCCGGAATTCGCCGATCTGCAGGCACTGCGGTGGGCCGATCTGCTGCGGGTGGATCGGCAGAAGCTGGGGCACAAGGGGGCCTGGGAGTTCTACCGCTGGATTCATGAGAGTTTTGCCACCAGCCAGCCGCTGGACGAATTCGCCGCCGGTGTGATCGCGGCGGAAGGCCTGCTGCACCGCAACCCGCCCGGCAACCTGTATAAGGTCATCACCGATCCCGGGGACATGGCCAGCACGCTGTCGCAGGTGTTCCTGGGAATTCGCATTGAATGTGCCCGCTGCCATCATCATCCGTTCGACCGCTGGAGCCAGACGGATTACTACGGCATGCAGGCGTTCTTTACGCAGACAGGGTTCAAGGCCACTCCCCGCGGGCAGATGATTGCCGCCCTGAAGAACACGCCCACCCGTCATCCCCGGACGAAAGAAGTCATTTTCGCCCATCCCCTGGGAACGGAAAATCCGGCAGCTTCTCCGGAAGGCGACCGACGCAGAATTCTGGCGGACTGGCTGACCAGTCCCGAGAACCCGGCCTTTGCCCGCAATATCGCCAACCGCACGTGGGCCTGGCTGTTCGGTCGGGGAATCATCAACCCGGTGGACGACGTGCGGTTGACCAATCCGCCTTCCAATCCCGAACTGCTGGATGCCCTGGCGGCCTCGCTGATTGACTCCGGATACGACCTGAAGCAGCTGATCCGCACCATCACTGCATCGCGGACCTATCAGCTTTCGTCTGCACCGAACGAAACCAACCTGCACGACGAGCAGAACTGGTCGCGGTCGCTGTTCCGTCAGGTGGAAGCCGAAGTGCTGCTGGACGCCGTCTGCCAGGTCTCCGGCATTCCGGAGAAGTTCGAAGGGCTGCCGGCCGGTGGTCGGGCCATCGAGCTGTGGGACAGCCGCGTGCCGCATTATTTCCTGCGGGTATTCGGCCGGCCGCTGCGGGTCAGTGCGTGCGAGTGCGAGCGAATCACGGAACCGACGGTTTCTCAGGTGCTGCACGTTTTGAATTCGCCAGAAATCCACGCCAAGCTGGCGCACGAAAACGGCAGACTCGCCCGTCTGGTCGAGCAACAGCCCGATGACGGTGCCCTCGTGGAATCGCTCTACCTGCGATTCTATTCCCGTTTCCCGGAATCTGAGGAACGGGCTGCGGCTGTCGAATATCTCACCGCGCACAGCAGCGACAGACGGCGTGCCGTGGAAGATGTCGCCTGGTCGATGATGAATACAATCGAATTTCTGATGAACCATTGAACCGTGAAGTCACCTTCCTGCGCGCCCCCGTGAGTCGGGGAACTCAGCTGTGGGAACCGGCAGAACTGCTGTGAAGCGGAAATCCGGAACCAGGCTGCGTCCCGTCACTCGCTGCAGGCCGCTGGCACAATCTCATAACCGACGGAAGACAACACGATGAGCACACGCCGATTCTGTGATGGTTTCAGCCGCCGTGACATGCTGCGTGTCGGTCTGGGGGGCATGGCAGCCGGGCAGGTGACACTGCCGCAGCTGCTGCAGGCTGGCGAGCATGCCGCCGGTCGGTCTGCGAACGGGAAAGATGATGTCTCCCTGATTGTGCTGTTTCTAAAAGGCGGCCTCAGCACGATCGATACGCTGGATCTCAAGCCGGATGCCCCCCCCGAGTTTCGCGGAGACTTTCAGCCGGTTTCCTCGCGGGTGCCGGGAATGGATCTGTGTGAGCACCTGCCGGCCCTGTCGCAGGTGGCCGATCATTTTTCATTGCTGCGGCATTTCACGCATACCAATTCCGGCCACGGTCCCGCCGACCACTGGATGCTGACGGGCTATGCCCCGCTGCCCGGCTTCAATCCCAGTATTTCGCCGAATAATCAGCGTCCGTCCCACGGTTCGGTCATTTCCCGCAAGCTGGGGCCGCGGGGCGGAGTGCCCCCGTATGTCTGCCTGCCCAAAATGCACCCGTCGGCCGGAGCGGCCTACCTGGGTTCGAGTGCCGCCCCCTTTGTGGTGAATTCAGACCCCAGTGCGGCCGATTTCAGCGTGCCCGATCTGATGCCTCCGCTGGAGGTGGATGCCGGTCGCCTCGATGACCGCCGGCTGCTGCTGGGCCGGATCGACCGTTACCGGGCTTCCGCGGAACTGACCGCAAACACGAAGGCCCGGGCGCTGTCCACGTTTCAGGAAAAGGCGTTCGAGCTGGTGACCTCGGCCGCGACCCGCACGGCGTTTGATATCGCCCGGGAACCGGATGAACTGCGGGACCGGTATGGACGCCATTCTCTGGGGCAGTCCTGCCTGATGGCCCGCCGCCTGGTGGAAGCCGGAGTCCGCTGTGTCACGATCGAACACACCAACTGGGACACGCACTACAACAATTTCGATGTACTGAAGAAGGACCTGTTGCCGCAGCTCGATACGGGCCTGCCGATGCTGTTCCGCGATCTGAGTGAACGGGGCATGCTCGACAGCACGCTCGTGCTGGTCATGGGCGAGTTCGGCCGCACCCCGCGGGTGAATAAAGACGCCGGGCGGGACCACTGGGGACCATCCAACACGATTCTGCTGGGCGGCGGAGGAATTCGCGGTGGCCTCGTGCTGGGGAAAACCAACTCGAGGGGCGAAAGGCCGGAAGGCCCCTCTGTCGGTCCGGCCGATCTGTCGGCCACGATCTTTCGCCAGCTGGGAATCGACTACACGGAAGAGTTCATCACGCCGGAAGGCCGGCCGGTCGCCATTGTGGACGATGGCCACGTGATTGATGAGCTGCTGTAGTCGGCCCCTCCGGCTCAGCCCGGGCCGCGCTGCTGCCACGGTCTCCTGTCACGGGATGTCATGTCAGCCCCGGCACCATCGACAGCAGCGTCGGTCATCGAGGCACCTGCACCAGATACCTTCAGTTCGGGAGGCCCGGCAATTCCGCACGTGGCGGAAGCTGGCGGGCGTCCCCCTGGGAAGATTGCTCATGTCGGGCCGCTGCCAGTCACCTCATTGCCTGCCTTCCGCTGTGTCTCTGTTCTGGCTGGCGCTCTGCCTGTCGGCCGTGCTGCTGCCCGCCCGGCGGGCCCTGGCCGACCGACCTCAGGCCGTTTACATTTTCCCGGCTGGTGGTCAGCAGGGGCAGGATGTGGCGGTACGGGTGGGCGGACTGAACCTGCACGAATCGCCCGCGTTCCTGATACGGGGCGAGGGGGTGACCGCCACTTCGCCGCTCTCGCGGATGGAGACGATCTGGTTTGAAGGGCCGGTGATTCGCCAGCCCGCCTCGCAGAAGAAGGAAACGTATCCCCGCGATTACCGTGGATCGATTCAGATTGATGCCGCGGCGAAACCCGGAACGCGATTCTGGCACCTGAGTACTTCGCAGGGCATCACGACGGGGTTGAAATTTGTCATCGGCGAACTGCCCGAGATCGTCGAACTGGAGATCGCCGGCAATCCCGTACCGCAGGAAGTGACGCTTCCCGTCACCATCAACGGGCGGATTTTCCCCCGCGAAGATGTGGATATCTGGACGGTCGCACTGGCTGCCGGTCAGACGGTGAGCTGCGAAGTCATGGCGGAGCGAATCGGTTCTCCGCTCGATTCCCGGCTGGAAGTCCGCGACCCGGCCGGAACGGTGATTGCCGAGAATGTGGATGCCATTGGCAGCGATTCCCAGCTGACCTTCACCGCGAAGGAAGCCGGGCTGTACTCCGTGCGGATTCACGACATCACCTTCAGCGGGCTGCAGCATTATGTTTACCGGCTGACGATGACTACCGGCCCGGTGGTGGAGGCGATCTATCCGCTGGGCGGACAGCGTGGCACGAGTGTGCCGTTTGAGCTTTCCGGACTGGGGCTCCAGCAGGAACGCATCACCCTCGAACTGGCTGAACAGGCGGAGGAATTCCTCGACTGGCAGGTTCCAGGACACGTGGGCGGCCGACCGGTCGTCCTGCAGACGGGAGATGATCCGGAACATCTGGAAGCCGAGCCGAATGATCCACCCGCTGAAGGTTCGCCAGTGCCGGCGGCGGGACAGCAGGCGATTTCCGCTCCCGCTGTGCTCAATGGCCGCATCGATCAGCCCGGCGATGTGGACAGCTGGCTGCTGCAGGCCGAACCCGGCACCCGGTATGAACTGGTGGTCTGGGCCGAACGCCTGGGCACGCTGCTCGATTCCGTGATTGAAGTGGTGGCCGCTGACGGGCAGGTACTGGCCCAGGCGGACGACAGCGGCGGGCAGATTGACTCCAGTCTCAGCTTTGCCCCGAAGGGCGACGGTCTCTGCTTCCTGCGGATTCGGGACCGGCTCAGTTCCCGGGGCGGGGTTCGGTTTGGTTATCGGGTGTACTTCCGGCCGGCGGCCCCTCCCCGTGAGGTTCCCCATTTCGCGGTGCACCTGCCGGGGGATGCGGTTTCGGTGGACCGGGGCAGTTCGGAGAAGATCAAACTGCAGATGACGCGGCAGAACGGGTTCAAAGGCGACATCACCGTCAAGGTCACCGGTCTGCCGGAGGGAGTGACCGCGGAGCCGCTGGTGATTACGGTGAAGGACCGAAACCCGGTGCTGGAGCTGAAGGCGACAGAGGAGGCCCGGATCGAGGTGGCCCGGGCGGTGGTCATGGTCTCGTCCTCCCTGGAAGATGAAGTGTTTGAGTATCCGGCACAGATCAAGGATGCGGACAGCGAGGTGGCCACGGGCGAGTTGTTTGTGTCCGCGGCGGTTCCCACTCCGTTCCTGTATACCGGTGAGTTTGAGTCAAAATTCGCCGCCCGTGGAACCATGCACAGCCGGCATTATTCCATCGAACGAAACGGCTTCACCGGCCCGCTGGTGGCAAAGCTGGCCGAAGACCAGGCCCGCCACCTGCAGGGCGTGACCGCTGCCGATGTGGCTGTGCCACCGGAGGCCGAGACGTTCGACTTCACCGTGCAGCTTCCTCCGTGGATGGAAGTCGGTCGGACCAGTCGAACCTGTGTGATGCTGGTCGGCCAGGTGACCGACCCGGACGGAACCCGGCATACGGTCAGCTACACATCGACAGCCCAGAACGATCAGGTCATCGTGCTGACGGATCCCGCGCGGCTCGGTTTGCGGCTGGGACAGCCCGCCATGCGGATTCAGCCCGGGCAGCAGGTCCGGCTGCCGGTTGTTGTCGCCCGCGACCGGGGGCTGACGGGCGCGGTGCAGGTGGATCTGGTACTGCCCGCCCATCTGGAGGGACTGGCCAGCGGATCGGCCGTCATTCCTCCCGGAGCAGCTGCGGTCGAGCTGGACCTGAAATTTGCCGACCAGCCGCCGGAGCAGATCAACATGCCGCTGGTGGTGCGGGCGACGACCCGGGATGAGAAGGGGAATCCGGTGACCGCACTGAGTGAACTCGAAGTGCTGCTGCCGACAGTCAGCCGGGCCAAGGCTGTTTCCACCGGGCCATGAATCGCTGGGGAACGCCGAAAGGTGGCAGCAGCGCCGCTGCCGGGAACGGGCTCAGCGGAAGCTCAGTTCGTCGGCCTGTGGCAGCTCATCGAGGCCGCCCAGGCCGAACACCTGCAGGAACCGGTCGGTTGAGACATACCGCACGAGTTTCGGCTGTTCCGGATCACGTTCAACGCCAATCAGTTCCCGCCGGACAAGCTGCCGCAGCACGCCGGAGACACCACGCCCGGTGGCCTCTTCGATTTCTTCCCGCGTAACCGGCTGGTGATAGGCCACGAGCGACAGGATTTCGAGGTGATCCTGCGACAGACGGATTTCGCGGGGGCCGAGGCCAAAGGCGCTGCTGCGAATTGGTTCGAATTCATCCCGCAGGTTTAACCGGTATCCGCCCTCGCCCAGCTGGATTTCATAGGGCCGCAGCTGGGCCTCGTACTGCTGATTGAGCTCTTCCAGCAGGCGGACGATGGCTGTCCGTTCGAAACGGCCCCGCAGAAGATTCTGCAGCTGGCGCACGGTCAAGGGATCGCCGCCCACGAACAGAGCGGCCTCCAGAACCTGCTTTGGCGTGACCGAGGGGTGTCGCTCGTCTCCGGTGGCCGCCATGGCCTCGTGCAGGTTCAGCGGAGGAGCGGACGAGGTGCCCGGTTCCGCGTCGTCGTCAAGGGGAGCGTCGCCGGTGGAAGCCGATGCGGGTGAGGTGGTGCCGTCTTCTTCGAGGGAAGGCTGCCCGTCCATGTCACTATCGCCGGCAGCTGCTTCATCCCCCTCTGCTTCATCCCCGTCCGCGGAATGAATGTTATGCCACGCCTGCTGGACGGCCAGTTCGGCCTGGTCCATCGCCGCCAGAGTTTCCTGATACAGCGAGTCGAGATCTTCGGTGGAGAAGTCTTCCGCGGACGCGGAATCATCCGCGGG
>JAGQPV010000133.1 GCA_020426545.1 Planctomycetaceae bacterium | reverse complement strand
GTTCGGTCGACAGCAGAACCAGCAGGAAACCTGCACAACCGCCCACAACCCCGGAGCTGAAGGAAAGAACAGGCCTTCCGGCCCCGGTAGTGCTGCCCGCCGGGGAGATGGAAGCGTGGGGAAGCACGGCACACCAGCGGGCCGATTCCGCGGGAGTCCTCCACAACAGGCAACCTGTCCGCCAGCACCAGCTGCCGAGCGCGGCGAGCAGCAGCAGCAGGCCGGCCAGGGCAGTCAGCCCGGCACTGGCCCAGATATCCAGAATCAGATTGTGCGGATCGGCGATCTCTTCGCTGGACTCCGGCAGTTTGTGCGCCAGATAGTGCTGGCGGAAATTCCCCGGGCCCACACCCAGCAGGGGATGTTCGCGAATCACCTGAACGGCACCATGCCAGTACTGCAGCCGAAAGCGAACGGAGCGGGGTGCTTCCGACAGGACTTTGGCATCCAGACTGGCCAGACCGGCCGCTACCCCGGCCAGCAGCACGAAGGCCGCCACAGCCAGGACGAGGCGGGTTCGTCTCGGACTGGGAGCTGCCGTGGCGTCCGTTCCGGTGACCTCTTTATCTGCTCTCCCGGCAGCTGGAATCTGCTCGGGGGAAAGCGGCTCAATCTGGCGGGCAGATCCGGCAGAATCTGCCCGTGGTGGTGCTGCATCAGCAGGAACCGCACCAGCAGGGGCCACGACAGCAGAGACCCGCCGTTTCCACAGGAGCCAGGCAGCCACAGCCACCAGCAGTGCCGCGCAGCTGCTGCCCGCCCAGGCCGTGCGGCTTTTGGTGAGCAGCAGGCATAACAGCAGCGGGACCACCAGCACCAGCGAGACCGCAATGCTGCCGGCCGTACGCGACTGCCCGCCGCGAGAACCGGCCGGGAAGGCAAATGGCAGCAGCGGCAAGACAGCAAAACCCAGGGCGACAAACAACCAGCCCCCCAGATAACCCGCAAAGGAATTCGCCAGGGCGAACGTGCCGAACGGTTCCGTGCTGGCATTGAGCCGGTTTTCCCACAGGAGGCGGGACGGGCCCTCCAGCGGGATCTGCCGTTCCATCAGCTGGCTCTGCAAAGTGCTCCGGCGGGCTTCTTCAGTCGATGTCAGCCCGGTCCGGGATTCCAGCTCGTCCAGTTCGGTCCGAATTCCGGAATACAGCCGGGCGGTCTGCGGGTACCACACGTAGTGCTGCCAGATTCCATATCCCGACTCGGCCACCGCCAGGGCCACCAGGATCACGACCAGCTGCCGACGGAAGCCCCTGCGGGCGAGCATCGACTTCAGTACAAACCATGCCACCGCCAGGGCCACCCACTCCCAGGTGAGATTCACTGCCGAGCGGCGATTTCCGCCAAGAGCGAACACACCTCCGGTGGCGAGGACATGGCCGGCGGCCAGCAGCAAAACCCCCGCATCCGCCAGCCGGAAGGAACTGCCGCGCCACCAGCTGCCACTCCCGGCGGCGGGAGCAGGAACAGACGGCCCGCCGGCGGCAGGATGGACGATCAGCCACAGGGCGGCCAGTGGAAACCACAGCAGAGCGATCCACAGGGTATCACCCTGCACAGCCCCCTCGGTGGGAATCAGAATTCGGGCGACCAGCAGGGCCACCGCTGCAGTCTCTGCCCAGCGGGCCAGCACCGACTGCAGCCCGTCCCCGCGATCCTCGTGCAGAGCTGCCCCCGAACGGCTGCTTTCGCGGCGCGTGGTGCGCCGACGACCGGAGCCACGGGATTTTCGGGAATCAGCCATGCTGTTTCTTTCGCGCCGCCCGCTCCAGCACGGCCACAATTGCCAGCACGCACAGAATCAGCAGGGAAATCACACCGGCCCCCTGCCAGCCCGGCACCTGATACAGCAGCAAGGCTCCCAGCCCCGTCGTGAGTGTTGTCAGGTAGACAGTCTGAACGGCTTTTTTCCGGCTGAGGCCCAGATCGACCAGGCGGTGAGAAAAATGACTGCGATCCGGCTGAAAAGGGCTTCTTCGCTGCCACAGTCGAATCAGCAGGACGGAGGTAAAGTCGTACAACGGAATCGCCAGAATGAACAGCGGCGCCAGAATGACATGCTGGCTGCTGCTGTGCTCGTCGTAAAAGGTGCCCAGCACCGTCAATGTCGCCATCATCAGCCCGATGAGGTAACTACCGGAATCCCCCATGAAGATGCGGGCGGGAGGCCAGTTGTGGAAGAACAGAAATCCGCTGATCGACCCTGCCAGCACCAGCAGCGCTCCGCCCACCAGCCAGCGGGGTTCGCTGGTGCCGGTCAGCATCAGTATGGCAAATAATGTGGCGGCGATCAGGGCAATTCCGGAGGACAGGCCGTCCATATTGTCCAGGAAATTAAAGCTGTTCACCAGCACCAGAATCCAGACGACCGTCAGCAGGCCGCCAATCCAGGGCTGGGGCGCAAAGACGGTGGCCCGCACACCACCGAGGAGAACCAGCGCGACTGCCACGGCGACCTGAATCCCCAGCCGCGGCTGCCACGGCAGGTTCCGCAGATCATCCAGCAGGCCCATGGCCGCCAGAATGGTGCCGGCGGCCAGAATGGACCACAGCTGTCCGGCGCGGGAAGCGACTCCCGACAGGTGCGGCTCGATCACGGCGGGCACGAGCCAGCGGGGGGCATTGCCCGTGCTGATCAGCCAGCCCACCAGCCAGGCACCGGCCAGCGGCAGCACAACTCCCAGCCAGACGCCCACGCCACCACCCAGCGGTGTGGGGGATTCATGAACTTTGCGGGCGGCAGGCTGATCAATCAGTCCCCAGCGGGGAGCCAGCCACCGCATCGCGGAAGTGGCCAGAGCTGAGATCAGCAGGGAAGGCAGGACACAGGCCAGCACGAACGTCAGCATGCCGGTCTGCTTTCTGCGAGGCCGTCCAGTTTTCCGCACACTCCCTGTGGGGGAATCAGTTGAGCACTGTCTCCACGAACCGTGACTGCGCCTCAACCCGTGGCAGCTGCTGCGTCTGCACGGGAAGACAACCGTCTCGCGGGATCAGCACGGCGGAGCTGTGAGTTACGACAGAACCTGCTGGCCTGACTGAACTTCCGTCTGACAGCCGCCACGCCGGGCTGCGCCGGCCCCGCACGTCAGCCGCCGTGGCCAGCCGACTCAACCTCGTACGGGAAATCATTCCCGCGGAAGTGGAGCAGCAGAGCCTGGCAGCAGCGTGCTGGTGGTGACTGCCGTTTCTCATTCACGAATCAGCCGCGGCCCACTTTCACGCTGGCACGCTTGAGCTTACGGGCCTTGGCGCTGGCCGGCCGCTGTCCGTGGTTGGCTTTCTTGAGCTTCCGCTGTGTCTTGGCCATTACTCTGTCTTTCGCTGAATTGCCGCACCTGCCAGGTTTGAACAGTCTGGCCAGTGGTCTGTCTCGGGGAGCATTGTTTCAGCCGGTGCGAAGCGGGCGGGCAGCTTACTGCAACAGTATGCTGATCATCCATCCAACGGCAGAGACTGCCGCCGGCAGAGACGGCCACGACGGGAAACTGGGGAACATGGTATTATACTGACGGTGATCGGAATCGCAAATGACGGTTCCGCGAGAATCTTACGGCTCGCCCTGAGATTGCTTTGCACACTATGCCGATCCGAACAACCACAGGACTTGGAAAGGTTGTCCCTCCTGAAAGGGGGCAGGCCGGAATCCGGGTGAGCAGCTTAACGGGTGTGCGGTCAGGCTGGCGTCATCATCATGCCGAAGGCGAACCGGCCTTGCATGAATGGCTCTGTTTCAGCTAGGTTCCGCGCCCCTTCACCCCATCTTCTGGTGGAACGTCTGTTCCGGCTGCACGGACTGCAGCTTCGGAGCGGGCTGCAACCCTCCTCCTCCCCGTGATTCGGGGGACACCCAAAGATGCGCATTGATGACTGGGACCAGTCATAATGTCGCTGCGGGCCACACCAGATCTGAAGGATGGATCCATGATTCGGTCTGCCACCGCGGCCAGTGCTGCCGTTGCGTGCCTTCTGCTGACAGGCGGATGCCGGTCATCAGCCTGGACATCGCCACTGGCAGCCTTCAAAGCGCCGGCTTCCCAGACGGAGTCTCTGACCGCCGACAGCTCGGATTCCGCAGCCGGCAAAGATGCCGATCCGGTCGATGCGAAGGCTGCCGGCAGCCCCGCTGCCGAAACGGTCGCAAAAGCTGACGCTTCGGAAACTGCTGAAGATAACCCGTTTCGTCGCAGGCCGTTCCGTCATCTCGAACGGATGATGGCCAGAAACAAGAAGCCCGCGGCTGAGCCAGCCGAGGCTGTGGCCTCAACCGAAGACAGCTCGACTGGCCCATGGTCTGGCAGAGACCGCGAACCGGACTGGACCCAGGCACCCGCTCCGTCCGGTCGTCCGGAGAACCCGTTCACCGATCCGGATCTGCAGGCCCAGATCGACGAAGAACTGCGGTACACGGACGCCCGGGACCAGGCCGATCTGCGGCGGACTCTGACCGGTCTGGAACCTTCCATGGCCCGGCAGATTATTCGCGTCCGGCAGATGGCCCGTTCGATGGGACAGCAGGAGCCGCAGCAGGTGGCCCGGACGGACCGTCTGGCGGCTGCCGGTCGTCCCGCCTCCCCGGGACAGCAGCCGGTTATCGACAGGCGACTGTTCGGACACAGCAGCAACGGGGCAGACGCATTCACCGCAACGGGTAATGCAAAGGTGGCGGCCGAGCCGACCCGGCGGCTGCTGGCAGCCGATCAGCAGGAACGCCAGTTCCCCGCGACAGCCGCCTTCTCGACGGACCCCGCCGCTCCCGGTGGTCCCGAATCGAACGAAGTCCTGCGGCTGGCCAGTGGCGCCCGCGATTCCGGTTACGACAGCTCCGGTCAGCGGTACTCCGGTCGGCGAGACTATGCCGACCGACCCGGCGAGCGACCGATTTCCCGATCATACTTCGCGGAACCCTCGCGGAGAGATTACCAGCCGGACAGCCGGCAGATTGCTTCCAGCAGCCGCGGGGACGAGCGATTCGACACGCTGCCGGACCGGGGTTACCTTCCGGATGACCTGAATCGTTCCCTGTTCGACATGGGAAACAACCGCAACGATCAGCCGATGACCTCCGGCTTCCCCGGATCCGGCAGAGGCATTGCCGGCCTGGGCGAAAAATCCCGGTTTGATTCGGACCTGCAGCGGCTGATTTCCCTCGCCGAAGCAGAAGCCGGCCAGACACGAATCGGCACAACCGCCGAAGAGCGGCAGAGATACATCGAGAAGCAGGTCTACCTGCGGATGCTGTATCTGATGGCCGGACGCACGAATTTCGCTCTCGAGCCGATTCACGGGCTGGACGCCGCTCACCAGGAATTCTGGACGCAGCTGCTGTGGTCGATGGCCAATTACTTCGACCATCGCAACATGCCGAACGAAGTCGACCGCGTGACTCAGGCAGTGGCACAGCTGAAGCCCGCAGTCCGGGCTCTGCAGACGGAAGCTGACCTGGAAGTGCGGAACGTGGCCTTCTGCCACCGGATTTCCAGCTTCGGAAATTACAGCCGCTTCCCGGCCGATGAATTCAGCCCCGGCCAGAAGGTGCTGGTTTACGGTGAAGTCACAAACTTCCTCAGCGAGCCGACTTCCGACGGTCAGTACCGCACGGTCCTGCGTTCGCAGATCGAAATTCTGCGGCCCGGGCTGCGGGGTGGAGCAGTGGCTGAACCCATTCGCTTCGCTCCCACGGAAGACCTGTGCCGCAACCACCGCCAGGATTACTTCCACAGCTATGAATTCACCATCCCGCGGGACCTGCCATACGGCCCCCATGTGATGAAGCTGACAATCTACGACGAACTGAGCCGCAAGGTGGCCACCACCAGCGTGAACTTCACCGTTCGCTGAGCAACCACCTCCGAGGCAGCCGCTGGCAGCCTCCGCGAGCCATCGGAATCACCGCTGCCGGTCCGGCAGCAGACCGCCGGTTGTGTGTTCGTTTCACTCCTCAGTTTCATGCCCGCGCAGCTCCGGCTGTGCGGGCATTTTTCATGCGCTGTGGCTCCCGTCGACGTGGAGTTCATCCGCGACGCCCCGCCGCCCGCCGTTACACGCATCCCCCTGCCATGGCCTGCCTTACCGCAACCTGTCCTGCCATGGAGTGCCTCGCCACAGAGCCGGCTGAGAAACAAGAGAGCCCTGAATGCAGGGGCCCCGTGTGTGCACGTGGGGGAGGCTCGAGCAGTCCGCTGCCCGGTCCCGGACGGTCTCATTCCGAGCCAGGCGCAGCATGGAATCCCCGCAGCCCGGGATTCTGAGATCGGCCGCAGCCACTCGGGCGGCGAGTTCTGCCGAAACGTCCCCGAGGCACTGGCGGAAACTGCCTGTCGATTTCTGTACAGGCCGATCGGCGGCTGACTTCTGTCGCCTCTGGCTGCCGTCAGCCGCTAAATTCCGCGCCTGCCAGCGGTCGGAATTCTCCGGGAATCGGCTCCCGGCAGCTACCGGCGGTTCACCACCACAACTTCCGGCTGCGGAACCGGTTCCGGTGTTTCCCTCCGGGCGAGCCACACTTCCGCCGACATTCACACATCTTCAGGTCGCTGTCCCTCCGCCAGCACAGACTCCATCTGGTCAGGGCGGTTTCCCGGCTGAGACTGATCTCCTTCCCGCCAGCCCGCATTCCGCCCGGCCACTCGTCGGCACACTCACTCCGTCCACGTCGCCATCAGCGCCGGCTCGCCTCCCAGAACAGGATTCCGCATGGCCAGAACTCCCGGAACCAGACCACATTTCCCGCTGGATCAGACCATTCCTGATCGCTCCCAGCTGTCTGGCCAGTCCGAAAATCCGGGACAGTCCGCAGAACAGGACGAGGCCACACATTCCGTACACCTGGAATAACCGGCAAAGTTTCTCAACCTCGGCAAGTTCGCCTCAACCGAACGAACCGATTTATCCGAAACAACAGAATATCTGCCCTCACCGACCCACCTGCAATCCACCTCTACCGACGGATCGGGACCTTCGATGAACGCGAAAGTCAGCCTCGCCTGCTGGAGCCTGATACTCGGCGTGCTGCTGTCGAGTTCGGGAGCCTGGGCCGCAGAGCCCGGCTCCCAGCTCAGCGGCACGCTGGACGGGACCAGCGGCCACGTACCTTTCGGACCTTATGGCCCCCAGGGCTATGGTCCGGGAGCTTACGGCCCTGAAGCCTATGGTCAGGGAGCCTATGGCCCCGGAACATTCGGACCGGGAATGGCGCCTCCGGGCGGCCCCGGAATGGGTGCCGTCAGCTTCGCCGATGCTGTTGCCGGCCAGGAGCCGGGAAACAACATCGGGTACCCGGTGGCCGTTCCCTTCGGGCCACAGGTCGCCATTGAAGGTAACTTCAGTGACGGCCTCGGCTGGCTGGGCAACTACTATGGTGCCCGGGCCATGATCCCGAAGCACCTCGACCCCGGCCGGTCGCTGCTGTTCACCACGATCAAGCTCAGTGGCTCCGACGAAGGTGGTGGTATCATCAACTTCGGCCAGGGTTACCGGTATTACAGCCAGTCGCAGAACCGGATCTACACCCTGGCCGGTTTCGCCGACCTGGACGACGGGCACGAGGAGACGTACTTCCGTCTCAGCCTGCATGCCAGTACCCAGGGCAAGTTCCTGGATATCAACGCGAACACCTACATGGTGCTGAACAACTTTCTGCCCGGCCTCGATGGCCGGAATGTGATTGAAGATCAGTACTATGGCCCGCTGGCCTATCAGCAGAACCTCGTCATGTCCAACCGCAGGCAGGTCACCGAGACAGCCTACGGTGGTGGTGAGATCGAAGCGGGTGGACGCCTGCCGTTCATCGGCCGGTACGGCATCTCGGGTTATGCCGGCGGGTACTTCCTCACACCGGAAGAAGGCGACAGTGCCGCGGGCGTCAAGCTGCGGTTTGAAGCCAACGTGACGCAGGACATTACGGTGGGAATGCAGTACTCCAACGATGGAGTGTTCGACCACAACACCTGGATGAACGTGTCCTGGTCCTTCCCGCCCGGTCCCAAACATCGCACCTTCAAGCCGAAACCGGTTCGCGAACTGCTGGCCGGCCCGGTGGCCCGTCTCGACCGGATTCAGGTGCTGACCGAAGTCGAAGAAACCATCGAGCCGCTGACCTATGCCGATGGCTCGCTGATTACGGTGTACCATGTGAACGGCAACGGGCTGTCCAACGGGAACGGTACTTCCGAGAACCCCTCCAACACCCTGGTGGGCACCGGCGGGCAGAGCATCATTCTGGTCAGCGGGTTTCAGGTTAACTCGGCCGGAACCGCCGTCCTGCAGGACAACCAGCGGCTGCTGGGAACAGGGCTGACGCAGACAGCCTTCTCACGTGAGCGTGGCACGTTCATCCTGCCCGGAACCGGCACCGGCATCAACCCGACGCTGTTCAACACGAACAACGGCAACGTGATTCAGCTGGCGAACAATAACGAAGTCAGCGGCTTCACCATCAATGGCTCCGGCAGCCTGACCGGCACGCCCGGCGGTATCGGAATCATTGGTAACAATATTACCGGCTTCAACATCAACAACAGCACCATCACCAACTCGACCGATGGCGTCTCGCTGACCAACGCGGTGGGCACGGGCATCGTCAACCTGGTGAACTTCACCGACAACACCGGCGTGACTCCCAATCCGGGTGTCGGCTTCCGGCATACGGTGGATAACGGTGGCACGTCCAACCTGACCTTCACCAACAACACGGCCACCGGCAACGGAACCGGTGCTCTGGTGACGGCCAGCAACGGCAGCACGATCAACGTAACCGCCAGCAACAACACCTTCGACGACAACACGGACCCCAACACGGGTGCGGCTTTCGTGGCCGACGGCGGTACGGTGAACATCAACAGCTTCACCAACAGCAGCGTGCAGAACAACCTCGGCAATGGTCTGCGGTTTGAAGCTCTGGATGGCGGTACGCTGACCATCAGCAACTTCACCGGCAACCAGATCGAAGGCAACCTGTCGAATGGTGTGCACATGGTGGCCGACGGTACCGGTTCCACGCTGACATCGACCCTGGGTGCCATTGGCGGCACGACGAACAGCTTCTCCGACAACACCGGAGCGGGTGTGAACCTCGTGGCCACCGACGGGGCCGACGTGACCATGAACGTCTACAACAACGTGTTTGGTTTCGATACCGATGGCACCAACCCGGCTGAGGTCAACGGGGCCGGTGGCCTGGTGGCCTCGATCGAAGGCAGTACGTTCGACCTCGAAGTGGGTAATGCCACACTCGGCTCGGGCAACAGCTTCTTCGGTAACACCGGCGCCGGCCTGGACGTCTCGTCCTACACCACGGCTGAAGTCGATGTGCTGATCCAGCGGAACAGCTTCCTGTCGCACGTGGATGACACCACCACCACCGGCCCGAACAATCCGACTGGCGACGGTGTGTACCTCAGCCGCAACGGCGGCTCGACCTTCACCGCCCTGGTCGGTAACGGCACGGGACAGACCGGTCTCGGGAACCTCTTCGAGAATAACGCTGGCTCGGGTCTGCAGGTGTATGCCGCGGGTGCCAGCCCGGTCGGCCCCGGCTTCACTCCCGACACCAACATCACCTTCGACGGCAACATCTTCCGCACTAACACCCGCGGTGCCCAGCTGACCACGGCTGGCGACGCGGTAGCCATCTTCAACAACAGCGACAACCTGTTCGATACCAACACTCTGTATGGTCTGGAAGTGACCGCCAGAGACCAGTCCGCCATTGGTGATGCAATCAACGGGACGCAGTCCGTCTTCCAGGGCGACACCTTCATCGATAACGGTGTCGGCAACGGAGGTGCGGCTATTAGACTGCTGGGTGCGGGTGACTCCGGACTGGGTTCAGGCAACGCCCTCATCGGCAAAGGCTTTATGGATGTGCTGATCGGCCCGGGTACCACAATCACCGGTGGTGACAACGGTATCCTGATTACGCAGTTCGCCTGGCCGCAGGGAAGTCCCAGTATCATTACGATTCACGGCACGACGATCAGGGACGTGGCTGTCGACGGTATCAACGCGGAACTTGCTGCCGGCGGCAGCGGCGGCATCCTCAACATCGGTGGGACCGGTACCGGAGAGCAGGTGCTGATCTCGAACGGTGGCACCGGCACGGGTGACGGTGCAGGTGACGACGGTATCGACATTGTCTCATCCTTCAACACCAATACGGTCAATGTTGCCGGCACCACAGTACAGGGTTTCGGCGATAACGGTATTGAGGTGATCGACTTCGGCGGCGACGCTTTCCTGTCGGACTTCCAGTTCAATATCTGGGCATCCAGTTCGCGGTTCAACGATGGTCGTGGTCTGAGTCTGTTCAGTTCCGACAGCAGTTCCGGCTTGAACGACTCGGAATTCAACGTGGGTCGTGCCGGAGCGGGTAACGGGGTCATCCTGAGCAGCAACGGCCAGCAGGGCCTGAGCTTCATGACCTACTCGGACGTCACCGACGGTGCCGTTCCCAGCGGTATCCCCCGAATCTCGCAGATCACAACGGGCCTGCAGAACCCGACTCCCGGTATCTATCGTGATGTGAACAGCCCGGACTTTGTGGATGCCAGCCTGACCGTGGTCAACTCGTTCATTCAGTTCAACGGAGCGGATGGCATGCTCCTCAACCCGGGGTCTAACACTCTGATGCGGGTTGACGTTCACGATGTGACCTTCGGCGGCAATGCAATGCACGACCTGTTCATCGCTCCGATCGCCTCACAGAACCCGACCAACTCGGTGAACTCCAGCACAGCCAACGCGGACATCCTGGTTCGCGACCCGGTGGCGCACCTGGAGCTGGTGTTCGGTGTGATCAACAGCAACCCGCTGGTGGACGATATCCCCGATACGCTGGCCGGAAACACGGGTAACAGCATCGGTGGTGTTACCAACGCCACGAACAGTGTCAATGACACGTACACCGACGTGCTGGCAGGTAACGATGACGTGGGCGGCCTGACCAATGTCGATGGACTGTTCACCAACTCCGATCCGTTCAAGACCTTCCGGGGCGTTCGCGGAGTCTACAACTTCTACACCAGTGGCCTGCTGGATGGTGCACCCGGTTCCGGAGCGAACGTGTTCATCAACAACCTGGGTGTGCAGCAGAATATCGAGAACTTCTTCAACAATATCGGCACCGTCCAGGGTGCGGGCACGCCCTTCCCGTACGGTCCGTAAGCTGAACGATCACCGGGAACCGCTGCCGGCCTGAAACGGGCCGGTGGCAGGCCGGGTGCCAGCTGCTGATACCAGAGAGTTTACAGCCGCTTCTGTCTTCGGACGGAGGCGGCTGTTTTTTTGTGTGTCGGGCCGATAAGCCGCCTGAGAGCGGGACGGATCGCAAGAGGAGGCAGGACGTCCCAGACCGGTTTCGGGTGGCACTGGTGG
>JAGQPV010000132.1 GCA_020426545.1 Planctomycetaceae bacterium | reverse complement strand
GGCGGATGTTGCGGAACTGAAACTGGCCGCCGAGGGGAACTTCGCACTGCAGTCCCACGTAACCGGCGGGCGACTTCAGACCGGAAACCGAATACGCCCGCTTCCCGTTCACATCGAGGGTGACGGTGTCGCCCACCACTGTGATATCGAACGTATTCCACTCACGCGGCGGGTTGACGGGCAGCTTGTGCTCTGCCTTCAGCCGGCCCAGCCAGCCTTCCTTGCCCTTGAGCAGATTGATCTGCCAGCCGTCCTTCGGGAAGGGAGCGCCTCCCTCCTGCGTGCGGATGTAAATTCCCGCGTCGTAGCCGTCCTCTCCCAGCGCCATCCACTCTAGGTGCAGCCTGAAGTCGGTGTAAGTGTGGTCGGTCCGCAGCCAGCCATCGCCATCGACCAGCTTGAGCGTGCCATCCACAACCTCTGCCTTCGCACCGTTCTCGACGGTCCAGCCGGCGAGAGTTTCTCCATCGAACAGGGACAGCTCCGGGTGGCCGGCCTCTGCTGCAGGCTGCTCGCCGGCAGCGGCCAGAGTCGGAAGCAGCAGCAGCCCCGTCACCAGTACGGAAGCAGCGTGGCGGAAGTGCCAGAAACCTGAGAAGCGGGAATTCATCGGCGGTGGGCTCCGCAGCGGGGTGGCCGGCTTCGGAGTGGCGGGTACGGCAGGTTCTCCTGCCCGGTTCTGTACCCTGCCAGCTGTTCATCCGAAAGCACGGGAAAGCACAGAGAGTACCACCAGTTGACCCCGGCTGCCAACCGCCAGGCCCTGCTGAAACCGGCCGAGGGTGCCTCGCCTGGTGCCGTCGGCAGGACATTTCCGGCGGAAGAAGATGCGGGCCAGCCATTGCAGGCTGTGAGTGCGCGCCCGGGAACGGGTCAGCACCACAGGGGCGGGCTGTCGCGGGGAAGCTGCGGCACAGGCTGCGGAGCTGTCAGGGAGATGGGCAGCCAGTGGGTGCGATGAACCCGGCACGAAATGCCAGCGTCCCGCCAGGGTGTGGCGGGAGCGGGTCGGCATTGGAACAGTTTCCCCGCCGCAGAGGGAACTTCACCCGGCAGCACGAACCCGGTGCGGGATCGTGCGGTGCCCAGGTGTCGGTTCCCGCGGCCCGGCCAGTCAACAGCCAGGCCGGTTTCACGAAGCCTGAATCAGGTCGTGGCGCGGCTGGCCTTGGGAGGAGAAACCTGGCCAAGGCCAGCGTTGCTCTTCTTGGCGTAGCGTTCCTTGCTGCCGTCCTCCAGCACGCGGACGCCAACACGGGTCGGCTTGCCGGTTTCGGGGCAGATCAGCATCACATTGGAGACATCAATCGGCATTTCGATATGCAGCCGACCGCCCTGAGGGCTGCGGGGATGTCCGCGGCGAACGTGCTTGTAGACGAGGCCAATGCCTTCCACAGTCACTTTGCCCTTGCTGCGATTGACCGACAGCACCCGGCCCCGTTTGCCGCGATCGTCGCCCGTTACGACCTCGACAGTATCACCCGTCTTGATATTCATCGCTCTTCACTCCCACTGCGTTCCGCATCCTCAGAATGAGTGCGGAGTTGCTCCAGTTGGCTGGTCGCCCGTTGACAATGCTGGCAGGGCACTTGCCCGGCAATAAAACCTGAGGCAGTGCTGCTCACACGCAGTGCTGACCAGGGCTGGTTCGACCGTCCAGATTATTTTTCAACAGCCTGACACCCTGTCAGACTTTCATTTCCGGGTTGATATCTGCCTGAAAACAGCACGTTATTCGGGGCAGGCCGTGTGCCCGTACCTTCTGGACACCCGAAACCACGAACTGAGACTGCACGGGCAGGGCTGATGTTATAGCTCAGCAGGGGCCAGAAACTCCAGCGTACAGCGTCCACCGGGGGAAAATTTCCCGACAGTCGGCTGAACGGAACTCAGGAAACCGCACGGTTCTGCAGCATTCTGGCGCGAACCGATCGCCGGGAATTCCACGGCGAATAATCCTGATGATCGTCAGATCCCCTGCATCCGCTGTAATGAACGATTTGCGGAATCCATTCGTCGCTGCACGGAGGCCCATCCGATACTTCAAAAACAGCAGAGTCGCCTGTTCATCATGAAAGGGCGCCCGTCTGCTGTGGACTGGCGGCGGTTTTTCGAGTGGTGCCAGCACGATTCGAAGCCGTGCGGGGAAATGGTCCTGCCCGTGGCCAGTCTATCCATGTGATCCGATGCACGAGGGTCTCCACGCAGCCCGTCACGGAGACCGAGGACTCGACTGTTTGCCCCGGAATTGCTGAATCCGCCAGCCCGCAGGGCGGATCAGCAGGGCTCGGCATCTCCGCCCCGGAATGCCGGCTGTGCGACCGGGACATCTCGCGATCGCCGTTATCGTTCATCCCCCTCTGAACGGTGCCGGCGATCGCTTTTTTGTGCGCTCCACCCTGCTCCACGTCCGTCCTGTCACCGTCCGAACCGCCCTGCTGCGGAAATTAACCCTCGGGCGGGGGTGTGAAGCGTTCCGGCGCGGCCGGTGCTTCCGGCCTGCGGGACTTTGCTCCGTCCGTCTCGCCTGCCGCGGGCTGTTTCTCGAAGACGATAATGTGCTGCAGCGGCAGCGGCTTGAGAGTCTTCTTCCACTTCAGCCCGAATTCCGGCTGCTCCAGCTCCGTGCGGACCTGCTTTTCGGTCATGGTGTGTACCAGTTTGATCCGACGGCGGACTTCGGGATCCTCTTTGCGGTATTCCACCAGCACGACCCGCCCGCCGGGTTTCATCGCAGCGGCCAGCGACTGCATCATTTCGTAGGGGAAGTTGAATTCATGGTACACATCGACCATCAGCGCCAGATCCACACTGCCGGGCTCCAGCCTCGGTGATTTCGCCGTGCTGAGTACCGGTGTGATGTTTGTGACCTTCAGCTGGCGGGCTTTGTTTTTCAGGAGCGTCAGCATCTCATCCTGAATATCAACGGCCATGACCCGCCCTTTCGGAGCCACCTGGCGGGCCATCATCACCGAGATTCTGCCGCTGCCGGCACCGATATCGGCGACCGTCATCCCCGGTTTCAGCTGGAGCGCCTCGATCAGCAGCGACAGCCGCTCTTCCTCTTCACGCTCCGGGCGGTCGAGCCAGCCAGCCGCCTGATAACCCATCACATGGGCGATTTCGCGGCCCATGTAAAACTTGCCGATAACCGTTCGGGTCGTGATCGCGACGGATCTCGTACCGCTCCACCCTGCTCTCCGCCGGCTGGTCCTGGCCGGCAGCCATCGCAGCTGACAGGCAGAGCAGCAGCAGACTCAGCGGGAAGCAGCTGGCCAGAAGCAGCAGCCGGGACCGGCCGGGCCTGGCTGCCCGGTGCAGTGTGGCGATGGAAGTCGGATCGCAGGGAACTGAGGTTGGGTTCACGGTCGTCCGCCTTGCACTCAGGGGGCCGTCACAGAAGAAGACACGCCAGAGAGCCAGACGGCCCGCGCCGGCGGAGCAGGACGGACGTCCAACCGGGCAGGACAGGCAGCAGGTGACTGCCTGTGCCCCGCCCGTCATGGTTTCTGTCCGCTTCCGCCAGAGCCGAGGGAGCCGTCAACCCTCCTCAACCCGGATCATCGGTCTCCGGTGACGGGGCGTCAACCGGTTTGTTCCCCGCCGGGGAAGAGCCGTTCCGGCTGCCGGCCTTTATGGCCCACTCTTCCTCGCTGAGCTGCGTGGCGGAATCCGTCAGCAGCACGGGGATTCCATCGCGAATCTCATACAGCCGCCGGCAGTCTTCGTTGAGACACAGCAGGCCCGTTTCGCACGGCTGCAGACTGGTCCGGCAGCCGGGGCACACCACCAGATTGCAGACGGCTTCGAAATCGTATGCCATACCGTTCTCACTCCTGCCCTGCCGTGGATGTCCGGACCATTTCTGACGCAATGATCCGCAGCCTGGTGAAGGCTCGCAACAGCTCAGAAGCCCCGGTCGTTGCGAATGTCCTCGAAGTTCCGCAGGCCATAGTCGATGCCGACATAATCCAGCACGTTGGTCAGAGCACGAATCGCCACGCCCATGCCATCAGGACCGCTGAATCCGCCGAACTGACCGCCACCCTTGAGGTGTGGTTCGACTTCCAGGAACACGCCCGGAGCGCCGAGCTTCCTCATCTTGCGGTCGATCTTCGGCAGGTGCTCCTTCAGGTCGCGCAGTACCAGTTCGTGACCGGCATCACCCACATCGGCCGGAACGAAGTTCCGCAGCCGTTCTTCATCGACGGCGCCGGTCCAGGTCAGCTGCGGGTCGATGGTGTAATCCTTGATGTGCAGCCAGCCAATGTGCGGCCGCATGGCGACGTATTCCTCGTAGCACTGCACAGCGTTCTTGTTCTGTGCCGCCACGTTTCCGCCATCAAAAATCAGCACCACGTTGGGGTGGCGCAGCTGCCGGGCGAGATTTGCCAGCAGCGGGCCGGTTTCGCCGATCAGGTTCGGCTCGATCTCAAGGCCGTACACCAGACCTTCCTTCGCACAGGCATCGGCAATGCGGCCGAGGTGTTCCGCTGCTTCGGGAATGTGCTCGGCGGGGTCGCTGCCACGCGGGTGGTAGAACGAGAAGCCGCGAATCAGCTTCGTTTCCAGTTCCACAGCGGCGCGAATCGTCGAAGCCACTTCCGTACGGAGATATTCCCGCAGCGGGACGTATTTGTTGTGCGAACCATCGTCCACGTCCTGCAGCTTCACCTTGCCCACGCGGGAGCCAATGCTGGTGACGCTCATTCCGTATTCTTCGTGCAGCTTCTTCAGATCCTTGTATTCCGACTTGTTCAGATCAACCACATGCTTGACCTGGCCCGAGCCGGAAACATCGACAAACCGGGGGCTGTACCATCGCAGCCCGCAGGCGGAGAGAGCGGCCAGCTGCTCGATAGCGGTCTTGTGGAGGGCGGCTTCATCGGCGAATGCGCTCAAAAGCACCTGCGGACGGGCGGGCATGGCAGCAAGTTCCATTCAGTCTTCGACACGGTTGATCTGGCAGATGATGCCGCGAACCGGAAAATTCAGCCGTTCTGTCTGTCTGCAGCTGGCTGTTCCGGTGGGTTCGGGCTGCCATTCTTCCGCCTGCCGCCCTGTGTTGCAAGCGCGGCAGCCTTCGGGGCGGCAATGTCACCCGGCAGACGGGGGAAAATTCCGCCGTCGGATCGGCCTTCGGAGTCGGGGCAGACCTCGCCCGCGGCAAGCAGAATGGAATTCTCCGACAGCTGCAATGGACTTCGGCGGCGAGGCGGGCGGAATTCACCGTGGGTTCCGGTGGCTTGCCTTCAGCCACTGTTCCCTGCATTGTCACCTGCTCGAAGCGGAATTCCGAATTCTCGAATCTGACAGGAAGCAGGAATCTGACCGGGGGAACCCGGAACGGTGAGGCCCGGGAGATGGGTCTGGCAATGCCGGAACCGGAGAGAGGCGGCCTGCCAGAACAGCCGCTGCGATAACACAGCGGCTGTGAGGCCGACAGACGATGGGCGGGCAACCGGCGGGCGGATGAACCCGGGTGGCGGGGCGGTATTTCGGATTCACCCGCCAGTGACGGGGCGAGTTAACCTACGCGATGCAGGGCAAGGCCCAGCAGCGCGCCAAACCACACCATCATCCCGCGAAGTCGGGGAATCACCCGGGACGCGGCCGTACGACGATCACTTTCTTCGCGGTCAGCCGCCAGCTTGCGCAGTTCTTCTGTCAGAAAGGAAAGACAGGCCATCTGGACGGGATCGATCCGTGTCGAGTGCATGGTGTGTTCCTTCACCTGGAGGGGGGATACCGGGGCGGGAGTGTCATCGCGAGGCGTGACTTCAATTTCTATCGGCGGGATCTGCGTGTTTTCTGTTTTCAATTCCCGCGGGATCGAGCGCAGGCTCCGGCAATCAGGGGGTGGCCGATGGGTTGTCCGGACTGTTTCTGCGCTGCGGTTCAGGGACTTCAGCGAGACTTTTCCGCCTGCTGAGCGGAAAGAGTCCGGCCGTCTGTCGGAAGGCGGAGGCTTGTACCCGGCGGCCTGAGACCTGTCCAGATGGATGCGGGACAGGCCCGCGCAGAACGGCCCGGATGCATGACAGGCCTGGATGCGACCGTGTGACTGCGGTCGGTGCCGAATGATCAGTCTGGAACAGTTTCCGCGGGACTGAGCGCCACAGCCAGTAAGGTTGACGTCTATCGGGGGACACTTCAGACTTCCGTCCGGCAGCGGAATTTGCTGTCAGACAGCCCGAAAGTCAGATGTCAGCAGCCGGTCGCCGCACCACCCGGCCGGCTGTGGAAAGCAGAGTCATGAGTTCCAGCTCCGATGCACCACCCGGCTTCCATGCGGAACCGGAGGCTGTGGCCCGGGTCATTCTCGGCCGTCGGACGATTCATCAGTTCCGACCCGAAGTGCCGCCGCTGGATGATGTGATGGCGGCTCTTGATGCGGCCCGCTGGGCTCCCAATCATCATCACACCGAGCCCTGGCGGTTCCGGCTCGCCGGTCCGAAGACAATCGAGAAAATCATTGCCCTCAATACGCAGGTCGTCACACGGAAGAAAGGCCCGGAGGCCGCCCGGCAGAAGCTGCTGCGGTGGAGCACGATTCCCGGCTGGGTGATTGCCACCTGCCGGGTCTCGGAGGATCCTCAACGGCAGGAGGAAGACTACGCCGCCTGCTGCTGTGCCGTGCACAACCTGGCCCTGGTCCTGTGGTCTCGCGGCATCGGCCTGAAGTGGTCCACCGGTGGCGTCACCCGGGATCCCGCCTTTGCGGAGACTGCAGGTTTCCACCCAGAAGAAGAGCGGGTGGTAGGGCTGTTGTGGTATGGCTATCCGGAGAAAATCCCGGCTCAACAGAGGAAACCGCTGGCCGACGTGCTGACCGTCCTGCCCTGATCGGCCTTTTCTCCTGCCCGCCAATTCGATATCACTGGCAGCAGGATCCGCGTATTTTCCGATGTCTGAGATCGATCGAGCCGGAGGGCCGGCTGCAGGAATCCGTTTCTGCCCACTGTGGCTGCAGGCGGACAGCAGGAACCGGCCTGAGCTGTGGTGCATCAGCGGTCCAGCAGGTTTTCAGCATCATCTTGTCAGGAGGGCAGAGGCAATGCATCGGTTCGGCAAAGTTGTGCTTTACGTCAGTCTGGCAGCGGCAATGGCCGGCATGTGGGCGGAAACCGCGCAGGCCGCTTATCGCCAGTATTTTACGGCCTGGGCCTACCACGAGCAGCGGGACTATCACTACCGCACCTGGTACTTCAAGCCGACCGAGCAGACCAGCGGATACCGGCACCACTACTGCCTGTACTTCCCCACCCGGCCGAAGTACGTCTACTGGTACGACCCCACGGCGAAGCAGTTCTGGGGACGTTACGAGCTGAGCGGGAAAGAGGGAGCGCGGTTTTCCGTACTGAAGCCCGAAGACCGGGCAACCAGCATCGACGCCATCGCCGAGGACAGCTTCCCCGCTGCCGGCCCCATGCCGGCCCTGCCCGATTCCACGGACGGTGTCCCGGTTGATCCGCTGCCTTCGCTGCCGGAAGGTGTCACACCTCCCGGTCCGGAAGAAGCCGCCAGCCCGAACGAAGAAAAACCGGCTGCGGAGCCCGGCCCCGCGCCGAAACCGGATGCTGAACCGGCCCCGAAGCCCGCCACAGAGCCGAAGCCGGAGCCAGCGCCGAAACCGGAACCAGAGCCCGACGCCGCCGAGTAAGCCGCTGGCCAGACGGGCCTCTCCCGTGAATTCTGATTGACACCCGACTCTTCCCGTCGCACGATGCAGACTGCAGCACATAGCAGCAGCCCGGTCCGATCCGGCTCAGCAGCTGGGATCCTGTCGTCCGAAACTGAAGCGGATGCTGCGGCATTCTGTTTCACGCTGAAGTGCCTGATGGCCCGCTGCGGGTGTTCCCCGTGCGGGGCATTCTGCCTGGCGGAAGGAGTCGGTTCATGGTCAGTCGCTGTCTGTCAGCTCGCGGAGCCACGGGAGGGATCCTGCTGCTGGTGATGTCCGGTCACTGTGCAGCGGTCGAGCCTGTGCCGGCCACGCCTCCTCTGCCCGCTTCTGCTTCAGCGGAGGACGCTGCCGCCGCGGAAAATTCATCGGTGGTGGCCGAGGCTCTGCGCGGCAGTTCGGCGGAACGGTCTGGGGTGCAGCAGGCTGAGGACAGCCCCACCGAACGTCGAAAGACATCCGTGCGTACCGGGCCGCAGCTGCGGGCGGCGTATGTTGAGATTGTTCGAGCGACCGCCCGCCGGGCAGAATACGAACCACTCGAAGTTGCTCCCGTCGCGCTGCGGCTGTTCATCGAACTGGCTCAGGCCCGGGACATTTCTCATGCCGAACGCACGCGGATGCAGTCGCGATTAAAGGTCCGGCTGACTCAGCTGCGGAATCGCCTGATCCGAGATCAGAAGCGACAGGAACGGGATGCGGCACCCGTGGAACTGGCGGACGGGGAACAGCCTCACGTGCGACGTTCCGCTGATGCCAGCCGCAACCAGCCCGAGAGCAGTTCGCTCGGCGATTCCTCACTGGGTGGCGGAGGAAACGGCGAGGCCGCCCAGGCCCGGGAACTGATCGAGCTGATCGAAAACACGATCGCACCGGATACCTGGGATTCCCGCGGTGGCCGTGGCACGATCCGTTATTTCAGCCTGCTGCGGGTGCTGGTCGTCCGACAGACGGGGGAAGTTCACCATCAGCTGGGCGGTGCGCTGGATGTACTGCGGGACTGATTTCGCAGCGGCCCGTTCCGCGCGCTGCCCATTTTCGATCGGGTACTAACTGACACAGTGCCAGACAGGAAGTCCCGATTGCGGGTGATTCTTTCTCCTGCCGTCTTCTGCCGTGTCACATCTGGAGAATCGGTCTGCTGCCGGTGAGGCACTGCCGGCAGGTCTGGTGATATAGATACCACAGCGGGTGCACCACCGGTCTCCTGCTGCCTACTGTGTCATCCCTGCCGGAACTATTTCGCTTTCCCACCCTCCAGCAGGCCTTCAGTGGCAGCCTGTGAGATCGCCACCACAGCTGGGTGTGTCATTTTTCGTTCCAGCGTAATGGCATAGTAGTGTAGCTTAATGTCGTCCAGATAACCGAGCAGCTGCACGCCGTACTGCCGCGTGACTTCCGGCAGGACAGCCGTCGGTGTGGGGAACACGCCAGCTCCGGCTCCGCCGAATTCCTTGATCAGCGCGCTGTCATCGAATTCGCCCACAATGCGCGGAGCAAAGCCGCGGTCATCAAACCAGCGGTCGAGCCCGCGTCGCAGCTCGGTATTGGCGGTCGGAAGCAGCATCGGCACGCCATCAAGTGAGTCGGGAAAACGTCGCTGCAGGCGGCCCGCCAGTTCACGTGTCGCACAGATCGCCACTCCGCTGCTGCCCAGGTAGTGACTGAAACTGCGCGCCGCCGTGTGGGAAGGAAGGGGCGCATCGGACAGGATGACGTCATATCGATGCTGAGCCAGATCGGCGATCAGTAGATCCAGCGGCGCTTCATGACAGACGATCTGCACGCTGTGGGGGAAGTGCAGAATCGTCTCCAGCAGTCGATAGACAATCAGCTTCGGCATGACCATGGGAATGCCGACCATCAACTTGAGCGAACGATCGGTCGGCAGGCCGCGAAGTGCCCCCAGCATTTCGCGGCCTGCGGAGAAGATATCCTCCGCGTATTCAAACACCATTTTACCCACGTCGGTAACCACCAGCTCCCGCCCGGTTCGATGAAACAGCTTCTGTTCCAGCGACTTTTCGAGTTTTCTGATCTGAGTGCTGATGGTTGGTTGAGTCAGGTTCAGGGTTTCGCAGGCCGCCGAGATCCCTCCGTTTCTGACAACAGACCAGAAATAAAACAGGTGCAGGAAATTCAGGTCCTGAAGTTTGTCCGTCATGGCGAAGCTCGCAAATCTGTCTGCACTTCCGGAGGAGGATCCGGCTGGATCCGCTCTCCTCCAAATCGATCACGGCTTTACGATTTACGGATTGCAGCCAGAGACAAAAACCGGAGAACCGTCCTGCGATCTCACGGGCCGACTTCTGACTGCAATCGACAGTCGCACTGAAAAATTCAACCGAACGGGCAGAGCAGTAAGCTGTATTTGCGTCGCGAATCGAGCACTTTCACAGACGCAATGATATTCACGCAGTCAATGGGTTGGTCCGGAATAATCAAATTGTATATATCGGCCAGCGTGGATAAAGTATAGATCTCGGGCCGCAATAGTCCATGCCGATGAACGCAGTCCGGTGAACCTCGGCGGCTCCGCTGGGGGGCCGGCAGCGGCCATCAGTCCCAGCGGCAGACCAGCAGGAACGGGGGGGGCCATGCTGAACAGCGTGCTGCTGCATTTGCCTGGTATTCGTGACGAATCCCCCGTGATTGACGTGGGGGTGGCCCTTTCCCGACGGCTTAAAGCCAGGCTGAGGGGGCTATTGGTTCTGGATACGCGTTCGCTGCTGTCGCTCGACACGCAGATCGAAATCCCGCCCTTCAATGGGGTTCAGCAGCTGCGGCTGCAGTGCCAGCAGCGGTTTCAGGAGCAGCTGCGAGAACGCCTGTTGAACGTGGGGGCGACGGCCGGTATCGCGGTCGATGTTCGCCTGGCTGAAGGTGACCCGCTGCATCTGCTGCCGAAGGAGTCCCAGTTCCACGACCTGACTGTCAGCTATTACCCCTCACCCGCGAAGCATCGTTCCCGGCCGGAGCATGAGACTCTCAGCTGCAGCGATTTGATCGCCTGTCTGGATCGCGGGGTTCAGCCGCTCCTGCTGCTCCGCGAACAGCGGAGTGAACTTCGTCGTATTCTGATGGTCTACGACGGGTCAGCAGCATCAGGGAACACGGTCAGACAGTTCCTGAATCAGCGGCTTTTTCCCCTGGCCGAGTTCCGGTTGCTGGCTGTGGGGGCAACTGAGAGCAAAGCCAGGCAGTCTCTGTGGGAAATGTCGGCCTACTGCAGGCTCACGGGAATTCGGTGCGAAACCGGGTTCGTCTGCGGTCGGGCGGAAGGATTCATACTGCCTTATTCCGCCAGATGGGAAGCCGACATGGTGGTGCTGGGCGTCAGGCGACAGCCGTGGCGTTTTCCGTGGCATTCGGGCAACCCGGTCTCGCAGATACTGCAGAAGTCCTCCTGCGCCGTGTATGTCGCCAGCTGACTTCGGAGTAAGGGCACGCGACAGATAACGCAGTGAACCGACCGGCAGGCCGCGGCCCGTCTGAAGTTTCAGCGCGGGACTTTATGGGAAGACCTGTCTCAGCGTGAGAGGCTTCGCAGGAAGGCGTCCAGGTCGGCCAGCTCCTGGTCGGACATTCCCTTGAGCAGCCCCCGCGGCATCAGTGAGGAACGCAGCGTCCGCCGTTCGTCGATCTCCCCGGCCTCCAGTCGCACGGTTTCGTTCTGTCCTGTTCGCAGCGTCACGCCATCCACCGAGTTGTAGATCAC
>JAGQPV010000131.1 GCA_020426545.1 Planctomycetaceae bacterium | reverse complement strand
CACCCTGGTGCATGATGATCGGATCTGGGTGATTGGCGGGCAGAGCATGCCCGGCTTTACTACTGCGGAAGAAGCCTTTTACCGGGACATCTGGACCACGACCGACGGCATCAACTGGACCGAGGTGAAGCCCGAGGAACCCTTCTGGCCGCAGCGGGGCATGATCGGCGGGAACGTGGTGTTCAAGGGGCGGATGTGGATCCTCGGCGGAGGAACCTACGATACCCCGCAGACGCCGCAGCGGAAGTACTTCAACGACGTCTGGAGTTCGGCCGATGGCGTGAAGTGGCAGTCTCATACAAAGTCCGCGCCGTGGGCTCCGCGGCAGTACCACGAAGTGGCCGTCTTCGATGACCGAATGTGGGTCCTGGAAGGCTATGGCCGCGGGAACCGGAACGACGTCTGGCATTCCGCCGATGGTGTCAACTGGTATGAACTGCCCGGCACACCCTGGAAGCCCCGCCACGCGGCCAGTGTATTTGTTCACGACAATGCCCTGTGGATGGTCGCGGGGAATAACATGGAGAGCGACGTCTGGAAGCTGGTGAAGACCGACAGAAAGCCCTGAGCCTCCTGCTCTTCAGCCCGGTCGCGTCTCGCGACTGATCAGGATCAGCGCAGAAAGAAAACGGCTCAGAGGCACGAAGCCTCTGGCCGTTTTCTCGAAGTTGTTAATTACGACTGTTGCCTGTAGTGCCGGTTTTCGTCAGCACTCGCTGTCAATTGACGCCGCTGTCAGTTGGCGGAGGCTGTCGGGCGACTGGCTACCGTCGGGACGGAAGGCGCGTCGGCGGGCAGCAGCGTGATCATCCGGCGGGTGATCTCTTTCTTGCGGCTGGTCACCACCAGGTAATATTCACCCGGTTCCAGCGATTCGGGCAGCACGTAGTTGAAGTTCGACCGCAGCATTTCCCGCTCGATCGTTTTTCCCGTGCGGTTCAGCACGTGGTCGTCGGCATCGTGCAGGTTGACTGAGACGTACATGTCTTCGTGGGGCGGGGTGAGCAGGCACTGGGCCACCAGACGTTCTCCCTGGCGGAAGTGATTCCGGCGATCGACAACCATTCCGCCGACCAGCATCGTGCCGACTTCGAGGCCGGCGAATTTGTCCGATTCCCGCAGTTTCGGCGTGGGCCGCAGCATCTCGAGGACCTGTTGCGCCTCCAGCTCTTTGAGCGTGTACCGTCCCTCCGGACGACGAACGCCGTACGGGTCCAGCCGGTATTCCAGCTCAAGACCACCGACAATGGCCAGCAGCGCGGTGGCGGCATACACGACCGGCGAGGGAAAACGGGACAGAAACGCCAGAGAACCCGTGGAGGCGGTCAATGCCTTCCGCGGCCGCTTCCAGCCGAAACGCCGCTTCATCCGGCGGGCAAAGGCCGCCATTCGCTGCACATCGTTCTGGTTAAGAAATGCAAAGTAGACCGAGATGCAGACCATGGGGAAGATCACGAGGCCCAGCGTCAGGTAGGTCATCACGTGAAAGAAGACGCCCGTGCCGAGCATCAGCAGTCGCCACGGACCTCGCCAGACCATAAAGACGAACATCACCTCCCAGACCACGGTCACATACGCCATGGCCACCAGCAGCGCGGGGTACAACGTGAGGTGTTCGCCCAGGGGATGGCCGAAGTTCACATTGGTGATCATCCAGGAGGACAGCTGATCTCCGCTGAAAAAGGCGGGAGTCTGCATTTTGGTAATGGCCGCACCGAAATACACCATGCCCACCAGCAGCATCAGCATGCGGTGGGGCGCGGCACAGTCGGTAATGTCCGGCTCGACGCCTTCACCCGGCCAGCGGACGTTCTTCCTGCGGCGGAGCCAGGCATCCACCGACCAGACGGCACCGCAGCGGGCAAAGCTCAGCAGCAGCAGAGCATGACTGGCGATGCAGGTGTATTTGGTGATCGTGCTGACGGCATCCAGCAGGTTCATGTAGGTATACAGCACGAACGAGACCGCACAGGCGATTCGCGTCTGCCAGCCCACGGACAGGGACACCAGCGAGAACAGCAGCAGAGAAAACAGGGCGACAGCCACCTCGCCCGAGGGGACCGGCAGCATGTCGGGAGAGCCGTAGTTCACCCACAGTGGCGTGGCGGCCCCGTCGGTGGAGAACAGCTCCCGGGCATAGATCCAGCGGTGCACCATGGGCACCAGCAGGGCGATCGGAAGCAGAATGCGGACCGCAGCCATTCCATAAGGCACTTCGCGGTCGTGCAGCAGCCGATGAATCTGCCCCCGCAGGCCGGAAGGCGGCGAACTCAGTTGACTGTCCACGGATGCTGTCATGAGCAAATTCCTGATTCTGCCATTCCGAAACAGTGTTCAGCTCCCGGAAAGGGGGAGCTCAGTTCCCCAGCCGGGAGCCAAGAGGAGCAGACGACGGACGGGTGCTCAGGGAGGCGGGCGAATAGGGATTCACCACGGCTCCGCTGGCAGATGTCACGGCAATGAATGGCTGTGAGTTCTGCACATCAGCCGCGAGGCGGGGGTTGTCGGCCACGGCTCTCTGGTACTGATGTTCGATCCAGGAAGGGAAGGAACGTGCCAGCCGGCATTCACCATCCAGCACATGCCGGACACTGAAATACGTTTCCTTTTCCTTTGGTTCATCGAAGCGGCGGTGCCACAGGTCGTCGGGCAGATTGAATTTCTTGTTCCACCGCTCTTCGACAATGAACACCCGCGTGATGGGTTCGTGATCGGTGTGCTTCAGCGTGTTGCGGGCAAAGCTGATGCAGTTCAGGCCGTTGACATCGTACTGCTGGCGACCGAGCCGCCCGAAGGGCTTGATGTCTCCCCACGGACCGGGGGACAGCTCGTAATACCGTCCGCTTTCGCCCTCGCCGACGACGTGCGTCCTCTGAGAGTAGGATGTCCACCCGCAGAACATGTCCCACACCACGAAGTACATGGCGCAGTGCATACTCGTGCCGATTTTCAGCGTATGGCAGCCAATGCCGAGGCACAGGGACGCCACATACGCGGCAACTCCCACGTTGATCAGCCAGCGTTTCATTCCGGTCACCTTCCCTGGCTCCAGGAAATCAGCTGAGGCCGGCGAAGGCATCATGCACTTCGCCCGAAGACAGCCTGAATGCCCCCGACGGGGCTTATGTAGCGATTTTCAGGCCGCTGAACGCCCGCTGCGGATTGATGAGCAACCCGGCAGTGGTTTCCATCAGCGGCCTGTGCACACAGTTCTCGACGCACACCATTCTTAACTGTCCCGCCCCGACCACATGCCTGGTGGTCTCGTTCGGGAAGAGACGTCCTTCCGTACCGGCGGCATCTGCCAGTCACTGCACGGGCAGCCTGGAAGCGGGTCGGGATTTTCCTGAAATCCCCTGAACCGTCAAGATCAGCTTAAGCCCGGGCCGTTCTGTGCCGAGGCCGCCCGCGAGCTGACCGGGCCGCATGCGGTGGGGGTGATACGAGGTTTCCGAACAGTGTTTCCGTCCAGCTGAATTCAGTCCAGCTGAATGAAGTCGACCGCAGCGGCCCCGCGTGGCGGTGGCGCGACTGGCTGAAAGCTGCCGCCCGGTGGCCGGCCAGGTGAACTGCCGGGCGAAGAGACGGGCGGTGTGCCATAGGCCGGCTGGCGGGTTTCGATCGGGGGCGGAACGGGGCTGATCGACGGGTTTTCCTCACCTGGCGGGCGGGCACTGTCGAACATCACACCGGCTGCTTCTTCCATCGCCCTGTCCCAGTCGACCGTGCTGGCAGGATCGGCAGGTGAGGCAGCAGGCTGAGCCAGGTGGCTGCCGGGAAGCGCGGGAGGGAATGTTCCGGGCTGGCTGAAGGCGTCCTGCTGTCCGGAGGGTGACGCGGGGCTGCCGGCAGGCCGCTCCAGTGTTTCGAGCGGGCCGGAACCGTCTGTTTCAACGGAATCCGCCAGCCAGCGGAGGAAATCGCCTTCCGTTCGTTTCAGACCGGGATCCTGCAGGACGGTACACACGGCCGACCAGCCGGCGGGGTCTGTCTTTCGGACGGCCCGGCATTTGCGGTACACGCTGCCCAGCAGATTACGCTGCTGCAGGTAGAGGCAGAAGCTGCGGAGGTGGGCGTACTCCGTCAGCCGGTCGCCGCTGTCCAGCCGGGGCCTGGCGATCAGGGTCTGCAGGGATTTGAGTTCTCCCTGCCGGTGGGCGGCCAGGGCCTGACGCTGTCGCCAGTTGGGCAGTCCCACCAGCCGCAGTCCGTCTTCGGTCAGCTCACTTTCCTCGTTCAGCGAGGCCAGGCCTTCATCCAGCCAGGGCGGCATTTCCGGGAAATCGGCATGTCCCAGGGCGTGGGTCAGTTCGTGAGCCAGCGTGCCTTCTCCCGTGCCGAGGTTGACCACCACTCTCCGCTCTCCCCGGTGGTAGTAACCGTAATCCCGCAGCCGGCGTGCGTGGTCCAGCTGAACGGCGTGCCGCTGGAAGGACGCATCATCCTGCAGCAGCACAACGGTGATCGGAGTGGAGGGCGGTTCGTCGAAGTACATGGTGGCCAGAGAATGGTGCACCGTCAGCACGACATCCCGCAGGATGCGCTGCAGGGCATCGGCCGGCTGGTCTCCCCCCAGGACGAAGGGCGGATGAATCAGGACCGGAGCGTTCTGATCCAGCTGCGGTTTCAGTTCGGCCGCGGCCCGCAGGCACAGCAGAGTCAGCGGGTCGTCGGGAGAGACGCCCGCACTCATGTCGAACATGATGCCGTCCCGCAGGGTAATCAGCCGGGATTCCGTGGCATGAGTTCCGTGGTCGTCGACCGGGGAAGCGGCCGTCGGCCCCGCCGCTGCGGTGGCAGCGGGGTCGGCCAGTGCGGAAGCCGTCATGCGGGGAAAGGCGGGCCGTTCGCCCCGCATGGTGAGTTCGTACAGTCCGCCCACCAGCAGTGCCGGTGCACAGACCAGGCCGGTCATTCGCAGGTCAATCATCGCATCACCTTCCGCCTGTCAGCAGCAGTTGCGGAAACGTGGGTCTAACAGCAGCCGGGGCCTGACCGAGGGATTCAGCCCGCCTCCGGGGTGTGATCTGGTGCCGGAGTTCCGCGGCAGCGGGAAAGACAGTGTTCCCCGCCGCTGGCAGCAGCCCGGCCTGTCTGAAGTCTAGCGGATGATCTGACGGCTTCCCGATGTGGCCTGTTGCACCGGCACCGGTTCCAGAGAGTTCCCCGAATGTCGCCGGCAGAGAGTTCCCCACCCGCAATGTTGCTGCGGACGAAGCCCGGCGCAGCTGCCAGCTGGGCCGGCTTTCGCGGTGGGAGGGTTGGTGCCGGACAGGAAACGGTGGTGAGTTTGTCCCGATAGTGCGGGCTGATACACTCTGTGAGAGGCGTTCCGCGTACGGGCTGCCCGGCAGGAGGAACGACCGGACTGCCCGCCTGTTGCCGCTGTTTCTGCTTACTTCCTGTCGGAGCCACCTGCCGTGAGACTGGTCATCTGGGGATTGCTCCTGCTGCTGACTGTCATGCATCAGTCGTACCGTTACTTCACGGGCGACCGTCTGCTGGCGGGTTTTCTGCCGGAGGAGCTTGCGTGGCAGGCTGTGGTTTCTCTGGGGGCTGCATTCACCTGGTTCCTGGCCACGCAGTTTGCCTGGCCGGCCGACGACGAACTGCCATCGACAGCGGTTCCCGCCGGTCAGCAGCCAGCCGCCGATGAGGAGCCAGTCCGATGACACAGCTGATTATTATTGTGCTGTACCTGGGGATTCTGCTGGGCCTTGGGCTGTTCGCCAGCCGGCTGTTTCGCGGAACCAGCCAGGACTACATGCTGGCCAGCCATTCCATCGGCCCGTTTCTGCTGCTGATGTCGCTGTTCGGCACCACGATGACCGCCTTCGCGATGGTCGGCTCAACCGGCGAGGCGTACAAGGAGGGCATCGGCGTGTACGGCATGATGGCCTCCTCCAGCGGCGTCATCCACTCGCTCTGCTTCTTCCTCCTGGGGATCAAGCTCTGGCGGCTGGGCCACAAGTACGGGTACACCACGCAGGTGGAGTACTTCCGCGACCGCCTGGAGAGCGACAAGATCGGCCTCTTGCTGTTCCCCATCCTGGTGGGACTGGTGATCCCCTACCTGCTGGTGGGCGTGATCTCCAGCGGCACGGTGGTGCAGAACATGACCGCCGGCGCGTTCCCCGACGCGTTCCCCACGCCGAACCCCGGCACCAACGGCGGCGTGCCGCCCTACCTCAGCATGCTCGCGATCTGCGGCGTGGTGCTGGTGTACGTGTTCTTCGGCGGCATGCGCGGCACCGCGTGGGCCAACACCTTCCAGACGCTGGTGTTCATGGTCCTGGGCTTGGTCACCTTCTGCGTGATCGCCAACAAACTCGGCGGCGAAGACAGCCTGCTGGCCAACCTGCAGAAACTCGGCGAGGCCGTGCCGCCCGAGAAGGCCACCCGCATGCACATGTCCCAGACCGAGTTCTTCACCTACCTGCTGGTGCCTTTCTCCGTGGGCATGTTCCCGCACCTGTTCCAGCACTGGCTCACGGCCAAGAGCGCGGAGAGCTTCAAGCTGCCGGTGGTCGCGCACCCTCTTTTCATCATGATCGTGTGGGTGCCGTGCATCCTGATCGGCATCTGGGCTACGACCGACCTGATGCCCACGCGGCCTCCGCTGCCGAAGATCCCCGGCACGGACCTGGTGAACGCGAACGCGATCCTGCCCTTCCTGGTGAAAACGCAGACCAGCGACCTGTTGGGCGGGTTCCTCGCGGCCGGTGTGCTGGCCGCGATCATGTCGTCGCTCGACAGCCAGTTCCTCTGCCTGGGAACCATGTTCACCAACGACATGGTGAACCACTACCGTAGCGAGCCGCTGTCCGACCGCGGCCAGGTGCTCTGCACGCGGCTGTTCATCATCGGCATCGTGGCAGTGACCTACTTCTTCAGCCTGGGCAACTTCACCAGCGTGTTCAACCTGGGCGTGTGGAGCTTCAGCGGCTTTGCGTCGTTGTTCCCGCTGGTGTTCGCCGCGCTCTACTGGCGCGGGCTCACCAAGGCCGGCGCGTACGCGAGCATCCTCACGACCGTCGCCATGTGGTGCTGGCAGTTCTACGCGTCGGGCTACGGCGCCAACCGCACCTACACGTTCGACCTCACGCTGGGCGAAGCGGTCTACAAACTGCAACCCGTGGCGCCAATCTTCCTGGCGTCGGCCGTCGCGCTGGTCGCGGTGTCGCTGGTCACACCGAAGCCGAGCGGCGCTACGCTGGAGCGGTTTTTTCCGGAGCAGGCGTAAGCATGGCACGAAGCAAGGACGAGATCGAACAAGAACTTGCGTTTCGTGTTGGGTTTCCCTTGGAGAAGGTATCAGAAGTCCTCAACTGTTTAGCCAGCCTTGCCTACGAAGAGGCTCAAGAGGGATTCTCAGTACGTGGATTTGGAGAGTTTCGCTTAGTGGAGGCACAAGGACGGAAAGGGATCAACCCCTTCACTGGCAAGTCCGTCTTCTTGAAGGCTCTACCCGACATTCAGTTCACTCCCGATTTTAACGCTCTTCAGAGGTTTCGCGGCCGCAGGAGAAAGCCAACTGCTTTTTCCTCGACTACGGAAGAACCACGACCACTTCCGGAAGTCTCTTTAATTGCGGACTCGGAAGACTGGAAAGTTGCGACAGGTGGCGTTGGTGGTGTTACAAATAGCAAGCTTGGTCGAGCCGCAGAGTGGATTCAAGCGGACGAAACACCCATCTGCTGTGGAGAGCCATCGCAGTTCTGTTGACAGCTTGATTTGGCTCCCCCCAATGGCCCCGAGATGCTCTACGTGTTCTTCTGTAATCGCTGCTACACTGCGTCGAGCGTATATCAATGCACCCAATCGTCTACCCTGGCAAGCCGCTGATTTCTGCGATTTGGCGGTGGCTGCAGTCAGTTTGCTTTGGCCCGAACATGACAACTAGGGTACAATTTCTGCCATGGAGCCAACGACCGCAATCATCGACGATATCCTTCAGCCGCTGACCTCAGCCTTGACGCCCGAGGCCGCCAGGGCTCTCGCCGCCTTCAAGGTGAGCGATTCGGTCCGCCAGCGCGTGGCGGAACTCGCCGAGAAGGCGAACGAAGGTGAGCTGACTGAGGCCGAACGCGAGGAGTACGAGACTCACGTGCAGTACGCGAACGTTCTGACCGTGATTAAGGCCAAGGCTCGTTCGGTTCTTAATGGCAACGCCTGATGGATGGTGATACGCGAGAGGCCGTAGCCGAACGGGCAGGGCGTCGTTGCGAATACTGCCTGCTCAAGGAAGATGACGACGTTGATTTCTTCCACGTCGAGCACGTGATCGCCAGGAAACACGGTGGTTCAGACGACCCCAGCAACCTCGCGTTTGCCTGTCAGTACTGCAACCTTCACAAAGGCCCGAACCTCTCGGGAATCGACCCAGAGGGCGACCCGCAGACGGCTGTGAGATTATTCAACCCGCGTGTCGACACGTGGGGAGAGCACTTCTACTTTGACGGGCCGAGCATTCTTGGCGCCTCACCGGTCGGCAGGGCAACCGTGGCTTGCCTGAACATGAACTCGGATCAGCGCCAGACTATCCGCAGACTTTACGGGTATACCGATGCGTTTGAGTAGAGCGGCTTGCCGGAAAAGTGCTTCGCTTGCTACGGCCTGAATCTCAATTCCCTTGCTCGAGAAGGAACGTATGCGAAAGCACTCACAATTCAGCTTAACGACACTTCTCTTTTTCGCAGCGACTCTCTCCATGCACTTGGGTTGTGACCAAGGCCCGTGGATGCGCTACGCGACGTGGCATCAGAAGCAGGGTTGGAAAGCCGAAGAATACTTCGAAGACAACAAGGTCATCGCCCTGTGCCACGCAATCGAGAAAAAAGACCTGGTGGAAATGCAGCGTCTCATTGACGCCGGCGCCGACGTGAACGCGCGGGGCAAAGGCAACATGACGCCGCTCTTATGGGCGTACCCCGACAACCAGGTACCCCGTTTCAAGCTCCTGCTAGAGAACGGCGCCGATCCGAATGTGCTATTCGAGAGCGACTTCGCCAATAAGAAGGGCTGGGAATCTGGCTTGCGGCCCGGCGATTCGATCACGCACATGGTCTGCATGACGTCTTTCCCAGGTTACTTTGAAGCGGTATTCGACAACGGCGGGGACCCGAACTTGGTTGGCGGAACTGAGGAGACGACCATCGAAACGCCGATTTTCAAACTGATTGATCGCGGTGGCACTGTGGCCCAGCTCAAGGAGTTGGTAGAGCTTGGAGCCAATATTGAGCATGTAAATAGCATGAACAACACACCGCTTTTCAATGCAATAGTGAGCAACAAGTTTGGCTTGGCTTTGGAATTAGTCCGTTTGGGTGCTGACTACAAGTACTACAAAGCAAATACGAATGTCAAAGCAATCCACTACGTCGCTAAGGCCAATGAGCGGATCCCAGTTATTGGTTCCGAGCAAGATAGGCAAAACTTGTCGGATTTGATCGAATGGTTAGAGGCGCATGGTGAATCGTTGAGTGACGCTGAGGCGGATATGGCTAGGTGGGCATCCTGGTATAAGGATGGTGACATCCGCGGGGCCTATCAGAAAAAGCAGGCAGAAGTTCGTGCCAGGAAGCTTAGGGAAGCTCGAGAGAAGCAACAGAACGACTAGTAGTTTGTCAGAACCTGCTCTTGGATAGCGGTGCAATCGTAGCCCCCGGCTTTGCCGGGGGGATTGTCCCGCGAAACCACGGGGAAGTCCCGCGATCCCCCGGCGGAGCCGGGGGCTACGAGCAAGATTGCCCTCCGACAACAGGTCGTCGAAAAATCACTGGTCCGCCAAGCCCGCCGCGCAGGATTGGTCAGAGCGCGTCGCCGGGGAGCTTGATCTGGCCCGCCGCGTTGTTGCTCGGATCGTACCGCTTTGAGGACGAACCCCCGTAACTCTTGGCGACTCTCTCCAGGCCCGCCCGCTTCAGGAGCGAATCTCGCATGATCTCTTGCGAGGGGTTCTCGGACGGCGGAGGCCCTACGGCGCCGAGTTCGGCGGGGGAGTAGTCCACGCGGTATTTGTGCTTGCTGATCGACAACGTGTCGCCTGGGTCGACCCGCTTTTCTTGCACTCGAACGTTGTTGACCTTGATGCCGTTGCGACTCTGGAGGTCGCGTGCATAGAGGTATCCGTTGTCAAAAAACAGCTCACAGTGATGGGCCGATACGTTAGCAAAGCGCAGCACGATATCGCAACTCTCGCGTCTGCCAACCAGCAGCTTCTGTTTGAGCAGCGGCACGGGGTCTCCGCCACCAAGGGGGATCAGTTCGCCAAGCATGACATTCTCTGAGGGTACGCGGAATATAGGAATGAATAATTGAAACCGCGCTGTGGATTAACTATTTACTCTATGAAGGAGGGGCTAAACAGTCAACGTATTACCCGCAGAAGCGCCGCCGGGGGGTCGCCAGCAAACGACTCAAGTCCTTCAAGGTGAGCGGGTTGTGACACTTAAGTTGGCTATCGACTCTCAGCCCAGATTCCTGCGGTCGGCGGCGGGATTAGGGATTTTGTTCTGAGGACTCGTCCCCTGAGAGCTGCGCGAGCAACCGGGTCATCGTGTTGGCATGTACCCCCAGCAGCCTGGCCGCGTGCCCCTTGTGCCCGCCGGTGGATCGCAGCGCCTGGCGCACGGCGGCCTCTCGCAACCGAGCCAGGTTGGTGAAGGGGAGCACGGGCGCCTGGGTGTCGCTCGGCTTGCGGTTGGGTAGGGAAGGCTCGCAATCCAGCACGTAGGCCTGCTCAATCACGTGCGCCAATTGACGCAGGTTGCCCGGCCAGGGGAAATCGCATAGCTCCTGGAGCTTTTCAGTCGTGGGCTCCCACAGGTCCCGGTTGTACCGTTTGGAGAACTTCTCGGAGAAGAACCTGACGAACTGGGGAAGGTCCTCGATCCGCTCGCGGAGCGCGGGGATCTTCAACTCCACCATGTTCAGGCGGTAGTAGAGGTCTTCGCGGAAAAGCCCCTCGGAGACTTCTCGTTCCAGGTCGCGGTTCGTCGCGGCGATGACCTGTACGTTGACACGCACCGGCCGCGAGGCGCCCACCGGCGTGACTTCCGCCTCTTGCAGGACCCGGAGCAGCTTCGGCTGAAGTTCCAACGGCATTTCGCCGACTTCGTCCAGGAACACAACGCCGCCCTCGGCCGCGCGGAACACGCCTGCGCTCTGGCCCGACGCGCCGGTGAATGCTCCCTTTTCGTGACCAAACAACTGGCTCTCCGCCAGTGTGGGGGTCAGCGCGGCGCAGTTGACCGGCACCAGCGGCTTGTCACGGCGCCCTCCCAGCTTGTGGAGAGCCCGCGCCCAGAGTTCTTTGCCGGTGCCCGTTTCGCCGGTAATGAGAACGGTACACTGCACCTCGGCCGCTTTTTCAGCGTGCCTAGCAATCTGGGTGATGCGGGGACTCTGTC
>JAGQPV010000130.1 GCA_020426545.1 Planctomycetaceae bacterium | reverse complement strand
TAAAATTCCTGGTCGTACAGGTAATAATCCCACCTGCTGGACCCAGGGCAGAAACGCATTCGAGGCAGACTGTTCGGCTTTCGGCATGCTGTCGATTCTCCGGCTGGGGCAGTCCTGGCGGCGTGCAGGCCAGGTGGCAGGCGAGATGGCAATTCCGGGCAATTAGTCGATGCTACCGCGAGAAGGGAACGGATGCACGCCAGCGGAGGAGACACACGGTGCAACCGGGGGCAGGTTCAGCGGCTTTCCGTTGAATCGGCAGCCGTACTCATTCGCTGTTTCAGAAACTCGGCCAGGCCAGTCGGGTCGTCGGTGCCGATTCTCAGTTTACGGCCGCCGCTGTGCCACACGTCGACACAGTCGAAGCCCCACAGGTTCCACACCCATCCACCACCAGGGCTCACATGGATGCCCCAGCCATCGAGAAATGTGGAACGGGCCTGTTCCACGCGTTCGATGCGGTCGTACAGCAGCCGACGGCGGAACACGGGCAGCGGGCCGAAGAACAACAGCAGGTGTTCGCCCTCATCGCGAATGGTCAGGTGGTGAAAACTCAGGCTCACTACGCACAGCGCGCCGCCGGCCAGCAGCAGGATTCGCTGCATCTGAACCTGCGGTACGAACCAGGCGGCAATCCACAGGCCGATGGTGGTTGCCGCAACCGTCAGCCAGAGCGGCCCATACTGGGTGTGCTCGTAATCCATGACGACTCCAGAAGAACCCGCCGGAATTTCGGAACCACTTCGAACCCGCCGGGTGCCCCGCTGCCGTTATGGATGCCCGGCAGGAGCCAGGACCGCTCCGGTGATTACGGGGTGGCCTGCTGGCTGTCCGGTCCGTCGTCGTCGTTGCGCTTCCGCGCGAGCGCGGTGCGGACCAGTTCACCCAGCGTCAGGCACAGCACGAACGGCACATACAGCAGCACGATCGCCAGGACCGGGGCGGCCTGTTCTTTCTCGGTGAGGACACTCTGCATCGGCACCCAGACGCAGCCTGCCACAAAACCCACCGCAAAGAACAGCACGGGCTTGAGCCACTGGCCCAGCAGAGGCACCAGCAGAATATAGATTGTGCCCAGCACCGTGCCGGCCATGGCTGCGGGCTGCCAGTCTTCCAGCACACTGGCCAGCGCGCTGAGGTCAGCCACGATCAGGCCGACAGCCATGGTGACCCAGCAGGGCCAGCCCGGCCACAGGCTGCGCTCCCGCGGGCGGGGCTCTTGTGCTGGTGCGGTGGATGATTCCCCGGTCAAGGACACACTCCATTGCCGTGCAGACCAGGAACCATCTGCTTCCTGATGCTTGTTGAAAACGGGCCTGCGTTCACAGGCCATAACATTCTCTGGCCCCGCGGGGCACTGCTGCGTTTCATGCGGGGCAACCGCATTGTGGAGAGACTGCCGGACCTGGAAATCAGTCGATGAACCCAGTCTGGCAGAAGCCGGTCTGACTGGTTCCGCCCGGTGGCTTCCGCACGGCAGGTGCCGTTCCCCGGTTTTCGCCCGTCAGCTTCCGCACTACGGTTTCCACTCAATTTTCGGAAACGGCTGCCGTGGCGCGGTTCCAGTCTTCCAGCATTTTCTTTACCCGCAGCGGATTGAAATTCCCGGGCTGAGGATAGTCCTGGTTTGCTTGCAGATCCTCCAGGCTGACCGAGCCGGCATCGACTCCGGCCGGAGGAACTTCCACCTGAGCCGTCCAGGCGATGGCATTCAGCACCAGCCGGCGGAACTGCGTGTGGCCCCAGTTCCAGTGAATGTGACCGCCGGTGAAACCGAACCCGCGACCTCCATCCGGCCGCTCACGGCACCAGGCCATGTGCTGCGCGGTTCCCTCGGCGACTGACCTGCGGACAGCCGGGTTCCCGCTGTGCGGGCCATCGCCCCGTGAGAGTGTACTCGCCGGCGGCACGTCGGTCAGGATGGGCTGTACTCCCTGCATCTCCGGCTGGAAACGCATGTGGTAGTACCATTCATCGTTGATCGCGAACGGCTCGACGCCGCGGGAAATCGGATGTTCCGGCAGTTCAGTGAATTCTGGAGTCCAGTGCGGGTTGACCGACCAGTGTGTTTCGAAGTACCCGCCAATCCAGTTGAGAAACGCATCGCCCGATTTGCCTTTGGGGACTTCCACACCATAGTGAATGGCCACCAGCCCGGTGCCGCGCTGCATCAGTTTGTTGATTTCGCCGATGTGCTGATTGAAGGGATGCCTGCCGCCGCCATCGGCGTAAATCACCACGGCATCGGCGTCCTCCAGCACGGAGGCATCTTCCGGCCAGCCATTTTCGATGACTGTGGTATCAATCGGCAGACCGCTTTCCTTCAGGCAGCGGGCCAGCAGCAGGCAGCCGGCACGGTGCTCGTGAGCGCCGTAGCCGTGACTTTTCGTTCCGGCAATCAGCACGACTTTCTTGCGATCGGTGGCTGAAGTTGCCGAGTCGGAATCTTCGTCCGCGACGGGCAGCTTCTTCAGGCGGATGTGTCGGAACTCCACCTTCATCGGCGGGCCGGCGTGCAGCTGCAGGGCCAGCAGCCCGCTGCTTCTCCGCATTTTCTCATCGAGATCCGTGCAGGCACTCATCACCTGGCCGTTGATGCGGTGCACGAACTCAAAACCCCGGGCGGTGATGTGGTAGTCGTTCCAGCCCTCCTTGTCGATTTTCTTCTGCAGCTCGGCGGAGTCACCAATCTCGCCAACCGTCTTCACGGAGAACTTGCCGTCCTCCGAGCGAACCAGTTCGGTCTTTTTGCCCCGATTCGCGAGGATGCCGCGGAATTTTTCGCCGTACAGAATGCCGGAGTAGGTGTCGCCGCCTTCAAAGTCCGCCTGATAACCGCCGATGACCCATTTCTGGCTCGGTACTTCGAAGCTGCGGTACTGAATTCCCGAGTTGTGGTTTCGCAGGCGGTACTGCAGTTTCAGCTCGAAATCGCCTGTTTCTCCGCCACGCCAGATCAGAAAGGTGTTGCCTTTCGTCGGTTTCTCGGCCGTGGTTTCCCCGGTGATGGCTCCCTCTTCCACCCGCCAGAAATCCGGATTGCCGTCCCAGTCCTTCAACGTTTTGCCATCGAACAGCGGGACGTAACCTTCGGCTTTTTCGGCGGCGAGCTGTTCGGCTGTGGGATTGGGAGCATCTGCCCGGGCTGATGATTCACCCTGTAGACAGAACAGGCCCGCGAACAGGACAGCAGGCAGAGCATTCCAGCAGAGTACCGACGACAGGCGAGCAGGCATAAACGGCTCCCGGAGAATGTGCGTGGTTCACAGAGCAGTCAGCAGCAGGAACTGTGCCTTGTTCCGGCATGGTGTGGATGCCGTCGGCACAAAAAAACCGCCCGGAACACGCGGGTTCCGTGCGGATGGCTGGTCGATCGGCCTCACGAATTTACTGGCCACACGAAATCTGAATCCTCTGCCAGGGCACCAGCTGCATCGGCAGGCGATATTCTGCTGACTGCAGCCGGTCTGGTCGCCACACAGCAGCTGGCTGAGCTGGCGACCGATCCTTGGACACTCTCAAAGAGCGGCTAACGGGGGTCGAACCCGTGATTGCAGCTTGGGAAGCTGCCGTGTTACCACTACACCATAGCCGCAAACTTACCGCATCAGTCCGCTGACATCTGAACTGCATCAGCGGGTCAACCTTTTCAGACAGAGCCTGTCTGGAATCGTGCCGACCATGCTGCAGCAACTGCCGCCCGTGGACTGCAGACAGGATGGCCAATCACAACCGTGGCTGACCGACCTGCACTGTACTGCCCCAGTCTATCGTGGAGTCCGGTGGCGTTCCAGAGATTGTCGAAACTTCCTGAAGCCTTCCCTTTTGTGGCTCCATGCAGGATTCTGGGGTGCTGAAGGGCTGGCTGCAAGTTAAGGGACAGCTGCAGCCCCGGGTTCGGCGGGATGCTGCTGCCTGGTGCGGCCGGGAATGCTGATCTCCGGACGGCCCGTGTTGTTTTCCCGGTTCCCATTTCCGACAGAGATTCTGATCAAAGGGCGCGGACAATGAGCGGAGCAGGCCAGACAGTCAGCGGGACGATTGAATCGCAGTTTCAGGACCGGTTTCCCAATTCCCGCAGGCTGGCTGAGCAGGCCAGAACGCTGTTCCCCAGCGGGGTCACTCACGATGGCCGCTGGCTGGAACCGTTCCCGATTTACGTCGACCATGCGAGCGGCTCGCGAAAGGTGGATGTCGACGGGACGGAGATCGTCGATTACTGGGCGGGCCACGGAGCCCTGCTGCTGGGGCATTCTCACCCGGATGTTGTGGCGGCCGTTCAGCAGCAGGCGGCGAAAGCGACTCACCCCGGTGCCTGCCATGCTCTGGAGATTGCCTGGGGGGAACTCGTGCGGGAACTGGTGCCTTCCTGCGAACGGCTGCGGTTTACCAGCAGCGGCACCGAGGCCACTTTGATGGCCCTTCGCCTCGCCCGGATGTTCAGCGGGCGGACGAAGGTCATCAAGTTTGCCGGCTGTTTTCATGGCTGGCATGATCTGCTCTCGCCCGCGTCTGCTCCGCCGCACGAGACCGGAGATTACAGCCTGCCCGGCGTGCCGGACGGAATTGCCGACGATGTGGTGATTGTGCCTCCGAACGACCTGGCCGCCGTGGCCCGTGCGATCGAGGAGCACGACCCGGCCTGCGTTTTTCTGGAAGGGAATGGCCCGAGGTGGGGCACGGTGCCCGTGCGTCCGCCGTTTGTTCAGGAGCTGCGGAAACTGACCCGCAGCAGAGATGTGCTGTTTGTGCTGGATGAAGTCATCACCGGATTCCGCGTGGCTCCCGGCGGGTTTCAGGCCATCTGCGGAATTCAGCCCGACCTGACCACCATGGCCAAGGTGCTGGCGGGGGGCCTGCCTGGCGGCTGCCTGGGCGGACGGGCCGATGTGATGTCGCTGCTGGAATTCGATAATCCCCGCGGCATCAAAATGAAGCACCCGGGCACGTATAATGCGAACCCGCTGTCGGCCGCAGCGGGCATTGCCGCTCTGAACGTCATTCGGGACGGGTCAGCCTGCGAGCAGGCCAGCAGCACCGCGGCGGAGATCCGCAGCCGGCTGAATGAGCTGTTCGCCCGCCGCGACGTGAACTGGGTGGCCTATGGAGACTACTCCGTGGTGAAAATTCACCCGGAATATGATGGCCCCCGCCCGGACAGCGCTGATTTCATTCCCTGGAACGGAGACTGGAAGAAGCTGGACCGGACTTTCGACCGCCGGCTGTCTCATGCCTTCCGCTGTGCTCTGCTGCTGGGAGGAGTCGACTGGATGGGCTGGAACGGCAATCTGACAGCTGCGCATTCAGCGGCCGACGTCGAGCAGACCGTTCTTGCGTTCGATCAGGCACTGGATCTGCTGCGGGCCGATGGCCTGGTGGATTGAGCGGCGGTCGGTGGGAAGTGTCAGCACTCAGTGCCTGCTTTCTCTCCCCGGCGCGATGCGCAGGCGGGGAGAGGATTGAGGTGCGGAGCTGCCCGTTCGCTGCGCCTCACAGCAGGGGCGAGCGTCGGTCAGGCGACGCGGGTTCTGCCCGACGGAGAAGCCGGTTCATACGGGGCCGGGGAATCGGAATATTCGATTTCCTCGGTCCCGTCGCCGGTGTCCATCGTGGCGTTGAGCCACGCGGCCAGGCGTTCGCGATTGCGGAGAAAGCCCAGGGTGCGTCCCAGCCGGACGCAGAACCAGGCCAGAATGCCCAGGCCAGCCACGCCGACGATTGTCTGCCACACCATGAATTCCGGTGTGTCGCCCGCCACCAGGACGAGGGCGTCTTCCGGAATGGCGATCTGCTGACGTTCGAACTGCTCGACCAGATTCATCGAACTGCCATCGACATCCCATTCGCCGGTCCAGTCGGCGGCGGTTACCCGGCCACGGATCGGCCGGGGGTTCAGTGTCGATTCGCTGCCCGTGTAGCTGCCCTTCTGGTACACCACAAACCGGTTGTCGGTGCCGGCGACAGGCGTCAGTGTGTACTGGCGGTCGTGGGTCGTATGAATCGAGATTCCCCGCGAATAGTCCAGCGGGGCGGTCAGCTCGACAAAATCATAATGCTGTGCGGCAAGTGCTGTCTCGGCGGTGATCTGCCGGGGCTCATCCTGCAGCGCGTAGTTCGTCCGCTGAACGGCATTCACCACCAGCATGACGCATACCACGACGGTAATCAGCCCCTGCACGGAGAAGAACCAGCCCATGCTGAGTGCCACCACGGAGGGGACATCCAGCAGTCGGGCGGTGGCTGCCGTGTGGCAGATGACTTCGTCCGCTGACTCCGATGCAGTACCGGCGCCCGCAGGCTGTTCCTCCGCACTGACCGTGCTGCTGGTCTGGGTTGCTGCGGTCATGGGACTGTCACTCCGAGGCAGGTGCCCGCGCGGGGCAGGTCAGGCAGGTCGCGAATCGGGCTGAGAATGATGTGATCCGTCACAACGGGGAACACGTCTTTCCGCAGTGAAGCCGAAAGTTTCGGCTGAGGAAAGCAGCGGCACCGGGCACGTGCCGCCAGTTTTCAGCTTTCCGATCTGTTATGTTCCGCAAGGATTTCGGCCACTTCAGCCAGCTGGGCAGGCGTATTGATGCCGATTGCTTCCTGAATATCCAGCCGGCAGCTGGCCACCACGGTTTCGCCGGCCGCCAGCATGACTGCGGGGCAGTCGGTCAGGTACAGCTCGCCCTGCTGATTATTCGGCCGGAGATGCTTGAGGGCCGCCAGCAGCTGGCGACTGTCGAACACGTAGCAGCCCGTATTGATTTCCTCAATGGCAGCTTCCGCGGGTGAGCAGTCTTTCTGCTCCACAATCCGCTCGAAGTCGCCCGCCTCGTTGCGGACAACCCGCCCCAGGCCTTCGTTCTTTTTCGTGACAGCCGTACCGATCACGCAGGCGGCGGAATGTTCCTGCTGCTCGGCCAGCAGCCCGGCGAGGGAAGCCGGTTTCAGCAGGGGAGTGTCTCCCGCCAGAACCAGCACCGGCCCATCGTGGCTGGCCAGCTGATCGGCACACATCTGCACGGCATGGCCGGTTCCCAGCTGCTCTGTCTGTAGTGCGAACTCAACGTCCGTTCGGTGGCTCAGCCGCGAGCGGACCAGGTCCGCCTGATGACCGACAATAACCACCAGCCTTTCGGCTCCGGCGGCACGGGCTGTGTCCAGCACGTACTCCACCATGGGCCGGCCGGCAATTTCATGCAGGACCTTGGGCAGGTCCGACTGCATTCTGGTGCCCTTGCCCGCGGCAAGGATCAGTGCAACTGGCTGGCTCATACGTTCTGCCGGTGATCTGTCGCCAGTGAGGGGCACTGGCCTGTCCTGACGGTCGGGTTTCAGCGGAGGCAGCGACCCGGGCAGGTTTCAACCCGGGAGGTATGGGGGCTCTACGCAGTATAGCGTAAAGTGCCACCGTGTGCCTCAATACCGAATTCCCGCGCGGGCAATGAAGCCGCTGGAGATATCGAAGCTGCTGGTCTCGTTGATGAAATCGACCTTACGATCAAAGACCCAGCCGGCCTCGATGAAGGTGGTCATGAATCCGTTTTCAGACCGCATACCGGCCAGCACCCGCCAGTCCTCGATTTCCATTTTCTCCTGGCGGGGAAAGAAGGCCGAACGATTCGTGCGGTCTTTCAGCTGAACTTCGTAGGCTTCCACGTGGTACTGCCCGCGGACGTAGAACCAGGAAGCGATGCCCCACACATTGCCCAGAAAGTAACTGATGCGCGGCTCGGGGAAGACCAGTCGCCATTCCCAGCGGTCATCGGGAGTCCAGATGGCACCAGCGTAGGGAATGACGCGATCATTCACGCGATCCCAGAAGCCGGCACCCAGGGCCCAGGTCCAGTAGGGGCTGGTCTTGAAGAACATGATGGCCCGGCCATCGAGGTTCCATGCGTCCGACGACAGGCTCTGCTGCAGGTCGCTGTTGATCGACGGATTGAACGCGAGCTGCATGCTCCACGGGCCCTGGTTGGCCGGAGTGGCCAGTTCGAGATCCCAGCCGAAGCGGTACAGTTCTTCGGGAAAGCCGGCATGAGCCAGATTCGGCGGGCCTGTGCGGCTGCTCGTGGGGCCATCCCAGCTGCGCATGTCAAATTCATGCGTCATCGAGAACAGCCAGCCGTTGGAAATCTGCTGAGTGTGTTCCAGATCGAGGTCGAACTCGAAGATCTGGATGTCACCCAGGCCCTGGCCAGCCGATTCGCCCGGCATGATTCCGAAGTCCATGCGGGTCGTCCAGCCCAGCCGGTACGGCTGGGGACCGTTGGCCCCGAAGGAATAGCCGCCGCTGCCTGCATAGGGTGAAGGCGGGACGCCCACTCCCGAGAGGAACGGGTCGTAGTTCAGCGGTCCCGGAGGGGCTGCCTGGCCGGGCGTCATGAAGGACCCGTCGGCCGGGTAACCATTGCCCGGATAGCCGAAGCTGTCGGCCGGTGCCTGGTAAGACGGCTGGGGCTCACCTGGTGCCGGCAGTGAATCGAAGGTTGGTGTCTGGCCGCGAATGGCCATCTGAAACACGGGTGAAGGCCGATAGACGGAGGGCGAAGTTTCGCCGGTCGGCACAGCGGCTACAAGGGCCGCGCAGCAGAGGAGCGTCGCGTTCACGTCGCCTGTCCTCGGAAGAGGTGGAAGTGCAATGCAGGAGGAAGGAAAAATCCTGCGGAATGTCGGACGGGAGGCGGGATTTTGCTCAAGTTCGAGATTACGTCAACCTCAACTCCCGAACAGCGGCTGTTTTTGCAGCTGCGCGCAGCAGATCCGCAGGGGGAACCGGCCAACTTTGCCGGAAATCGCACCTTGCACGGGGCACCGTCCACCGCGCAGCAGCTGGCGTCAGCCGGTCACCAGCCGGCCGGGCTGGAGAGCCTGGTACAGCAGGAGGGCAGGCCCCGCGCGTACTGAAGCGCAGCGGAAAACGGCCGGAGCAGACACGTCCCCTCGAAGCTGCGCGAACCGGTTACCGGGAAAGACCGGTGATGCCGGGAACGCTGCCGACGCGAATCTGCCGACGCGAATCTGCTGCGGAACTGTCGTGGAGAGGCTCAGTCGTTGTGCTTCTGCCGCAGGCGGCCGGAGGTGCGGAGCATCAGCTGGATGCGTTCGAACTCATCCAGCCATTCCTGTACGACCAGATCCTGCAGAGACCCTTCTTCCGGCATCAGGCCGGAAGGGCAGGCAGCGCCCAGCTGCGTGCGGGCCATTGCCCGGTACTTGCTCAGTGTCCGGTCGCCGAAGCGCCCGCAGACAAAGTTGTCCTCACTCAGAAACAGCACCGCCGGCACGCGGGCTGCGCCGCAGGTGCTCAGTGCTTCCGCCAGTTCCGGGGAAGCGTCGCGGTCAAAAAATCGCAGCTGAATGCAGCTCGTCGCGGAGGCGAACACGTCGAAAATCGGGCACTGGTTGACACAGTCACCACACCAGGCCCCGGCGAGAACCAGCACCTTCATCTCCCGTGTGAAACCGGCCAGCAGTTCCTGCTGCGCAGCCGACAGCTGCACCGACTGATGCACGCCAGCCCAGCGGGTTCGGTGTTCCTCAGTGCCGAACTGCTCCAGAAATTCGCCGTAGGAAAGGCCGGTTTCAAACGTGGCTCCGAAATCCATGCTGTGTTCTTTCATCAGTTGCGGGGAGTGTGCCCGGGCAGGGAGAGACTGCGGGATGAGGCCTGTTCACACGTCACTGCCGGAAGTCTTGTGAATCGGAAAGCTTCCAGCAGGGACCGTGATGATTCGCGTTCCGCGGGTCGCCGTGCGGCGGCCGCCCGTGGCTGTGAAACCCGACGGGCTGGAGGAAGCATAGGAAGGAGACCCACTGCCGGGCAATGCTTCCGCTTGCGAAGCTTGCCCGGGACTGTCAGTCTGGGACGTCGAACCTGGCTGGCAGCCCTTGCCTGGTTCTGTCGGAGACTCTCCCGCCCTGCATGCATCGCGTGAACAGTCCGTGCACGCCGTTCCCGGAATCCGAAAGGTTCGCCATGAAATGTTTCGCCATGAACAGTCATGTGCTGATTCTCTCTGTGACTGTGCTGGCCGCTATGGCACCGGCAGTTGTGGCTGCAGAGCCACAAGCAACCGCGGCTCCTCCTGCCAGTACGGTTTCCAGCGGCCGGGAGTCCACCAGCGAAAAACAGCAGCCTTCCGGCAACGTTGCTGCTCTGCCCGATCTGGGACTGCAGCCGCCCCGACTGATTCCAGCTGCGGACTACACACCCGATGTGGAGAAGTCATCCCGCGGCTCACAGGGTGTTCCCGCCATTGAACGGGCCGCCAATGGCCGCCTGTGGGCTGCGTGGTACACGGGACGCGGAAAACGCGGTGTCGAAAGCCCGTTCAGTTATGTGGTCCTGGCGACCAGCGGCGATGATGGCACAAGCTGGACGGAGAAACTGGTCATCAGGGCGCGGAAGTACGTGCATACCTACGATCCCTGCCTGTGGAACGATCCAGAGGGCCGCATGTGGTTCTTCTGGGCTCAGAGTGCCGGTCTGCAGGATGGCCGCATGGGCGTGTGGGCGGTGGTGACGGAGAACTCCGGCGAGGAGAATCCCCGCTGGACGGAACCGCGGCGGATTGCCAATGGCGTGATGCTGAACAAGCCCACGGTGCTGGCGAATGGTGCCTGGCTGCTGCCCGCTGGCCTGTGGAGGGACAACACCGGCCTGCCGAACATTGCCCTGGACCGCTACGACCTGTCGCCCTACACAAAGGAGATGCTGGAGCACGATCTGGGCGAAGAGCGCGGCTCGAATGTGTATCGCTCGCAGGATAACGGGAAGACGTTTGAACGCATCGGCCAGGCCCGCATTCCGGGGACGCGGGTCGACGAGCACATGATTGTCGAGCGGAGGGATGGCAGCCTGTGGATGCTGCTGCGGAATATTCGCGGGATCGCTCAGAGTGTTTCCACCGATGGTGGCCGTACCTGGAGTTCCGGCCCGCTGTATCGCGAAGGCCGAAAGTATGCGAACAAACGATTCTTCCTGCGGCGACTGAAATCCGGGGCGCTGCTGCTGGTCAGAAACAACGCTCCGGAAGGCGGACAGCGTACCCACCTGACGGCTTTCGTTTCCGATGACGAAGGCCAGTCCTGGCTGGGCGGGCTGCTGCTCGATGAACGGGAATCTTCTTACCCCGATGGCACGGAGGCGGAGGATGGCACGATTTACGTGATCTACGATCACCAGCGGTACACCCGCAACCGGGACGGCAAGCCGGGAGTGGGTTCCGTGCTGCTGGCCAGATTCACTGAGGCCGACGTGCGGGCCGGTAAGAAGGTTTCCGCCACGCTACGCCTGCAGACCGATGTCACCCGTCTGAAAACCGAAGCAGAGGTCAGCCAGTCGGCTGCGGAGTCGGACGCTGCCTCCCCGGAGCAGTAGGCGCTTCTTCCGGCGACACTTCAGCGCTCCGGCTCCCGGTCGGCAGTCGGCCAGACCGGAACCGGAGAGTCTGCCGCGGGCGACTGCTCCACGCCG